>CAZFGM010000001.1:0-14017 GCA_964518515.1 uncultured Alcaligenaceae bacterium
GAATCAACCCATGAAATTAGCCGCATGAAGGTTTGTAGAATTACCAGCTGCACCCGTTTCATTTCACCCCCCTTTTTGGGGCAAGTGTGGCAGGGTGGGAGGGTTTCCCACTTCGCCCCAAGAATTACTGTTTTGACCGGTAGCCGGGCGGGACCAGTCCGGCTCGGCAAGCCGGCCCTACATTCGAAATCGAAAATCGATGTCGTTTTTACTTTTTGCGCAGCGAGCGCCGCCAGGAGGTATCGCGCTGTTTCCAGCCGGCGGGCAGATCGAGCACCGCGCTGCGGGGCTGGCCGTCGTGCAGCCAGGCGATGGGTAAGCGGCCCTGAGCGGGGGCGTTGTGCAGGGCCCACAGCATGTCCCCCTGGGCGAGGATCTTGACCAGGGCGATGCGGTCCAGGACGTCGCCGGGCTTGAGGCCGGCGCGGGCGCTGGGGGAAGCGGGCTGGACCCGGGCCACGCGGTTGCCGGCATCGATGTTCATTTCCAGGCCAATGTTTTCCGGTAAGGGATACACATCAAGCAAGGCCCGCGAAAAGGTACCGTCCTTCTTGGCCTGCTTGCGCAGGCCCTCCCAAACGTGGTGGCAATGCATGCAGCCCGTGCCTTTGGTGACGAAAAGATCCTGCGGATATTTGGGGCGGACCGGCGCCGGGGCCGCTTCCTCCGGGGTCTTTTGGTGCAGGGACAGCACCCGGCGCATGGTGTTTTTCAAACCCGCGACGGTCAGCCGGCCTTCGGCATCGTCGGCGGCGCGGCCGCCAAACCGCGAGTAAATCCCCTGGCCGGCGTTCAGGAAAAACCCCATCCAGGTCAGGTCGTAATCGAACTGGAACAGGGCCAGGTTGACGTCGTTCATGCGAGTACGCCGGACCAGCACGAATTTTCGCAACAGCTCTTTCAGCTCCGCATCGTCGGGACGAGCAACCTGCCCGTTGAACGTGACGCAGTCCGCTCACCGCTCACAGCGAAAGACGACAAAAAGGGGGTTGCCGGTCTTCCGGGCCACGTGCAGGGCCTGGTCATAATCCGTATGCCAACCGGGCGCCGGCTTTCCTTTTTCCCCCTTGGGGAGCTTGGGCTTTTTTGGTTTTTTTTCCTTCTGGAAGAATTCGACGAGGGGATCGCCGGCCAGCGCGACTTCGAAGTCCGCTTTTTCCTTTTCCCCCGCCGGCGCAGGGATTTCTTTATTGGTTTGGGGAGGAGGCGGTCGGTTGGCCTGGAAATCGGCAGCCGGTGCGGAAGGATGGTTCCAGAGAGAAACCAACCCGTATCCGCCAGCGCTGGTGGCCAGAACCAAAAGGCCGAGGGCCATACCCATCACCAAAGGCCGGCGATGCGTAGCAGGAAGCGGATGATTCTTCATGCGGCGTCCTTTTGTTCGCGCGGTCGAGTAGGTTCGTAGTGCGGGCTTCAGCCCGTTTTTCGGGCAAATAAACGGGCAAAAGCCCCCACTACAAACCTCAAAATCCCCGTGTGCAGTATAAATAACACGCCACACGACCCAATGTTGGCGTTTGAGAGTTTTTCCGTGCCTCCGAGCCGGAAGCGTAAGCGAGTTCTGTTTGGGCCGTCGCTGACGCTTCCGGCTCGGAAGGACGGGAGTTTTTCTTATTTCTTTTTGTCTTTCTTGTCCTTTTTGTCTTTTTTTTCCTTCTTTTCTTTCTTGGGTTTTTCTGGTTTCCAATCTTTTGGTGACTTCCATTCCACATCATCAAGTACCGGGGCGGACAGCGTGAGCGCGGGTTTGCCGTCTGCCGCGGAGGCGATAGCCGTTGGGGTTTTCTTCATAAAGCGAAGAAGTTCTTCGGGCGTCAGCAAGCCATCCTCGTTGAAATCCATGGGTTCATAGTCGCTGATTTTATTGCCGGCCCGCAGCCATTCGGCCAACGACACTTGGCCGTCCTGATTGCGATCCAGCTCGGCGAACCAGGCGGGCAACTCCTTGGGCAGTTTGCCGGCGCGGTAGACCACCGGCCGACGGTCCCAGTCCTCCTCTTCCTCGACCCAGCGGGGCAAGCCGATGCCTCCCTTGGCGGCATCCTTGGCCACCTGATCCTGGATTTTCCCCAAGTAATAAAGCCGGAATTCGCCTCGGTCGATCAGGCCGTCGCGGTTGGCGTCCCACTGAGGCAGACTGTCGCGCAGCTTGCCTTCCATCTCGTCGGCGTTCAGCAGGCCGTCGCCGTTGCGATCGCGGCGACGAAACTCGGCCTCCCAGGTTTGGTCGGCATAATCCTTGGGCGAAACCAGCCCGGCCTTAAGGGCCCCCTTGGCCGCTTTCTCTTGCAATTTCCACTGGAAAAAACCCAGATATTCGGGGAAATCGATCAGGCCATCGCGATTGGCGTCCCAGCGGGCCAGACTGTCGCGCAGTTTGCCCTCCATTTCGTCGGGACTCAGTTTCTGGTCGCCGTTGGCGTCTTTGCGGCGGAATTCCCATTCGGCCTGTTGCCGCCAAACCTCGGACGACGGCGGTTGCGTCTCCCCCACCAGGGCAATCAGGGTGAGAGTTAACAAGATCAAAACTAACCGATGGGGCTTCATGGCGGAAAACCCGGACTTAGAAACTGGTTCGTAGTGCGGGCTTCAGCCGGTTCTTTGCGAAGGAAACAACCGTCAGAACGGGCTGAAGCCCGCGCTACGAAACTCGTGCCCAATTCAGCCTAATCCTCTTTTCCCTTTTTTTTGCCTTTTTTCTTGTCCTTGTCGGCGGGCTCTTTGCCGGAATCGAGAACCCGGCCGCGGGCATCGAGGGCGATTTTGCTTTTACTGCCATCGCGGGCCAGCAACTCGACCTTGAACTGGGTCACGCCGTCCTTGGTTTTGCGTTCGGCCTTGACGGCTTCGCCCGCACCCTGCGCTTCCGCGGCGCGGATGGCGTCAGCCAGGGATATGGTTTTTCCCTTGCCCTTGCCCTTTTTGTCTTTCCCTTTGTACTCGTCTTGGTGCCCCTTCTGGCCCTGGTAACCCTTTTGGCCATATTGCTCCGTCATGTCCTTCTTGCCCTTTTTGTCCTTGGCCTTTTTTTCTTCGTGGCCCTGGGACTGCAGGCGGTCCCGGATGGCCTTGGCCAGGTCCGGAGGCAGTTTGCCCAGATCAAGTTCCACGATTTCCGGCCCCTTGCCTTTGCCCTTGCCCTTGCCTTTGCTTTTCCCCTTGGCGTCGTCCTGGGCGAGGCTGGCCCCGGACAGAAACAGGCAGGCCAACATGGCCGTGGCAATCACCGAAACCACTCGCAGCGACCAACGTGAGGCGCCCATGGCGATCCTTTCACTTGCGCCGCCTGAGAAACAACCGCGGCCGCCCGGCGCCCGGCGGAAAAAAGCGGTGGACCGAAGGTAGATCGGTTATGGTGAAATAGACGAGAAGAAACCGCGGACGTTGGCGGTTTTTGGGAAAAAGCGCCAACAGGCGGAGTATTCTTTCGTCTTTCCAACAGAGCGCGCGAGGACGGTTGTGGCACCGGCGGATGACGAACGTTGGCTTGTTCAGGCGCAACTTGGCGACCGGCAGGCGTTTGCGGCATTAGTAAATAGGTATTGGGGGCGGGTCCAGCGCTGGCTGGCGGGCCTGACGGATTCGCAGACAGCCGAGGATTTGACCCAGGAAGTGTTCCTCAAGGCGTGGCTGGCTTTGCCGGCCTTGCAGGCCCGGCAGCAGTTCCGGGCCTGGCTCTTCCGCATTGCTCGCAACTGCTGGATCGACAGCCGCCGCGCCGAAAAGAAAGCCCAACCCTTGCCGGCCCAGATGTCCCGGCCGCAACCTGGACCGGAGGCTCCCCTGGTGGTTCAGGAAAACCACCGCTTGCTCGAGGAAGCTTGTGCGCGGCTGCCGCCTTTGTATCGGGCGGCCTTTCTACTGTGGTCGCGGGAAGATTTTTCCTACACCCAGATTGCCGACGCCCTGGCCATCACCGAGGAAACCGCCCGCTGGCGGGTGTTCAAAGCCCGGCAATCCCTGGTCCGGGCTCTGGGCCGGCACCTGGATTAATCGCCATGACTTGTACGAGCGCGAGGGCCTGGTTGATCTTGTCGCGCAGTTCCGTGCCGCTGCCGTCGGCGGTGCGGCGTCATTTGCGTCTTTGCCGAAAGTGCCGCCGGCTGCGGCGCCGGCTGGGCCGACTTGATGAGACGGTGGCGACCTTGCCCCCGCCCGAGGACAATCCGGGCGCTCGCCAGCGCCTCCTGGCGAACTTGCCTCCGCAACCGGCAGGGCCCCTCGCCAAACCGCAGGCGCCCCCGCCGTGGTGGTTTCGCGTGACGCGCGTGGCGGCGGTTTTCTTCCTGGGCCTGGTTTTGACCTCTTTCATGGTCTTGCTCGTCCAGCGGTTTCCTTATTCCGGAACAAAAGAACGCTCCGGGGAAACTCCGGGGACGCCGGAAGAGCTCATGGTGGTCCGCTTTCTGGAGCGCGATCTGCGCCTGGCGGAGACGTTCACGGCGGTGGATCAGTTGCCGGTGCTGGCCGACATGGCCGGCGACCTGCGCAGCGAAATCTTCCGCCTGACCCGGCAAGGTCAGACCGAGGATTTGCCGCTTTTGACGGGCTTGTATCAGCGCGTGAGCCAGGGCCTGGTGGCCCGGGCCCGAGAGGTCCCCGCCGAACGGCAGCCGGCCGAACTGAGGCCAGTGATCCAGCAATTCCAGGAAACCGATCGGGAAGTGGACCGGTTGACCGACCAGGCCTCGCCGGCGCTGGCTGCCGCGTTGCAGCCGTTGCAAGCGGCGGCCCGCCGGGCCGCCCGAACCCTGGCGAATCTCGCCGAGGCCGACGAACCGTGGCCGCTCCCGGATTTACCCGGGGCGCAAAGTCCCCCCCGCCACTTGCTGGCCACCCTGGTCCATCAAGGCTTGCGCCTGGCGGAAGAAGACGATCCCTTGCGGCGTGCCGACTACTGCCAGGATGTGGCCGACCACCTGGTGCGGGTCATTTTGCACGACACGTTCAAGGGAGACGTGGGCAGCGCTTCGCGGCTGGGGCAACCCTTGAGCCAGTTCATGGATCGGGGGGTCAAGGGCAACCTCGAGCGCCTGCCGCCCGACGATCCGCGTCTGGCCGAATTGCACCAGGTGCTGCGCCGGGCCGCCAAGGTCATACAGGACCTGGAAGATACGCTGGAAAATGCTCCGGGCATCCGCGCCCTGCCGGCCGGCCGGCTCAAGGACCTGGAAAAAACTCTCAAAGAGGTCCACAAAGGGCTGAAAAAAGTCGCCAAGGATCCCAATGATTCGGACCACGATAAAGGCAAGGACAAGAAAGGCAAAGACAAGAAAGGAAAGGACAAGAAAGGTAAGGATCACAAAGACAAAGGCAAAAAAACCAAGGCTCCGAATTCCTCCGTCGTGGAACAGTCCCCCCTGGATAGGTTTTGCAATGAATTGGTAGGTCAGGCTTTCCAGCCTGACCCAGAGCATCCAAAGTCAATCAACATGGGCAACCAGGGTCAGCCTGGAAAGGCTGACCTACAGTTGCGTTGCAACGCCTTCTCACCCCTTTTTACCCATGCGTGTTTTGATCATCGAAGCTGGTGCCTCGCTGAGCGAAACGCTTCAATTCGCGCTGGCCGCCGCCGAAGGGGTCGTGGTCGATCGGGCGCAAACCGGCCTTGAGGCGGACCTGCAAGTTCGTCTCTACGATTACGACGTCCTGATCCTGGAAGACCGTTTTCCGGGTGGCAGCGAGCGCATCCAGCGCTGGCGGGGGCAGGGATTGCAGGTGCCCATTCTGGTGGTGACTTCTTCGCCCCAGGAACAGGACCGGATCGGTTACCTGAATGAGGGGGCCGATGATTGTGTACCGGCGTCGTTGGCGCCAGCGGAGCTGGTCGCCCGCATCAAAGCCCTGGGTCGCCGCGGCCTTCCCAAGCGCCTGCGCATCCGCGATCTGGAAATCGATAGAACCCAGCGCCGCGTTTACCGCGCCGGCAAGGACATTGCCTTGACCCCGCGCGAATTCGACCTCCTGGAACTTTTGGCCCAGCACCCCGGCCAGGTCGTCTCCCGCGCCGCCATTCGCCAGGCCCTGTTCAGCAACCTGCACAACTATTCCAATGTCGTGGAAGTCTATATCAGCACTTTGCGCCACAAAATCGATAAAGATTTCCGCCCGCCCCTGATCCAGACGCGCCGGGGAGAAGGATATTTTCTGGGCGGCTAATCCCGGCTAATCCGGCACACGCCGAGGCAGGCCGGTTGGAGAATCTGCAATTCGGCCGCCAGCCGGTCGGCAAAGGAAAACCCCAAAGGCCGGCGATGCACATCAACCAGAAGCAGGTGCACCCCCTGCAAAAGATAACCGACGTAGCGGGACAGGTAGGTGTCGCGGGCCACGGGACGATCTTTGTTGCGCGGCGAAATCAACTCGACGGCGGCCACCAGCCGGCCCTGGCGCTCCACATACAACGCCTTGGCCGGATCCAAGGTGGCCACGGCAATCTCCTCGTCGGGTTCCTCGCTTGCTTTTTCCGGGGTCCGGGGTCCGTCGCCCGAAGGAGATGCCGTTCCACTCGGCCCACTTTCCCATTGGCGAACACCGACATCCGGCCGTTCCGCGGGCGCCCCAATGGCCACGGTCGGGGCGGCGCCAATGTAGGCCCGGTACCCTTCCGGCAATTGCGGCTTGATCCAGCGCAACAATTCGGTGATCCACAAAAGGTGGACCCCGTCCCAACCGGGGCGATCCATCCAATCGTGCAATGGCATGGCGTTTCCCCTTTCTGCCATTGCCATTGTATCCGAAAAATCGACAGGTTCGGACAGGGGTTTGTTATGCGGAAGAGAAAAGGGGGAGATTTCTAACCCCGGTCATAAGGACGGCTTATTCGCCGGCGATTGGCCGGGGCGGGGTTGCAGGCGGGTGGGGACGACCACCTCGTTCAGATTCACTTCGGCGGTATCCAGGGCCCGCAGGTCGCGGGTTTCGCCATGAGGCGAGGCCTCTTTCAGAACGACTTGAAGGACGAGGGGGCCGACCTGGACTTTATCGCCGGCGGTCAGGGTCAATTCCCCGATCACGCGCGAACCGTTGACGAGCGTGCCGTTGGTGCTGCCCAGGTCGCGGATGTGGACGGCCTGGTCGGCGACGCGCAGCAGGCAATGCTGGCGGCTGACCCATTCGCTGTCGGGCCGCACGTGGCATTCGGGGCCGCGCCCGAAGACAAACTCCCCGCAGGTAAACCGCAATGTTTGTCCGCGTTGCTTTCCTTGCAAGACCAGCAATTCCACTTCCATTCAGAGTCCTTTCATGGCCAGAGCCTAGGTAGGATGTTTAGTAATTTTAATACAGGTAATCCTCCCTGACCAGTGCAAACCCCATGAAATCTTGGTTCGGGCCCCCCGAAAGCGGATTGGCAATTGCCCCGAGACGGGAAGGCAGGCTAAAATAACAGAAACGAAGGTTGTCAATTTCCGCCGGCGGCGTCCGGCGGGCGAGGGGCTCCGTGAATCAGGACCTCGATGCCGCTTTGAACGGCTGGGAATACAAGCCGGGGTTGGTGCAAGCACGCAAGGTGCGCGCCGGCGACGGCCGGGAAGTGTTGCAGCTGCGGGTGGATTTGGGGATCTTGCAGCTGGAACCGGTCGGCCGGCCCGACGGCAGCCGGCCCCACGGCTGCGCCAGCTATTTCGATTACCTGCAAGACCGGGCCCGCAAGGCCCAACGCCAGGGGCGGACGTTTGTCATGGACGACGACCAGTGCGGCGAAGCGGACCGCGAGTTCGTGCAATACTATCATCGGCGCATTTGCTTTTTGGCCCTGCACGAGTTTACCGCGGCCCTGGCCGATGCCGATCATACCCTGGCCTTCATGGATTTCGTCCGCGGCCATTCCCCCAATGAGGATTACACGCAGGCGCATGAGCAATATCGCGGCTTTGTCTTGTTCCAGCGCACGCAGGCGGCCGCCGCGCTCCGCGCTGAAGCCAAGGACCCGGAAGGCGCAATCGACGAAATCCGCGCCGGCCTGGACAAATTGCGGGCCTTCTTCGCCGCCTACGACGCCGAGGACCAGATGGACGAGGACGGCATGGTGCAGCACCTGCGCAAAATCGAGAAAACGCTCCGCGACGAAAACGGCATCGAGGCAACATTGCAGGAACAGCTGGACAGCGCCGTGGCCAACGAGGATTACGAAAAAGCCGCCAAGCTCCGCGACGCCCTGCGCCGCCGACAGTTATGACCTGAACCGGAGCCATGTGGAGTGCGTATTTTCTTTGGAGTGCGGCGTCCACCGCCGCCTTGGATTTTGATAGGAAAAGGTGCCATGCACGATCCCACTGCGCCGGAAATCAGGTCCGGTCCTCCACCGAGCGTGCCGTCGGAAAGCGGCATTACCGCCCGGCCGCCGCGTTTCCCAGGCGGCGAAACGCCTCCGGGCTGGGATACGTTTCTGATTTTTTCCCGCATCGTCCTGCCGCTGACCTTGTTCGTGACGGTGATCGGCATTGTCGCCTGGATCAAGATTAACAGCCGAACCATCGGCCCGGACAACCCTGGCCCCGGCACGAAATCGGCCACGCTGCATTTCCCGAAGAATCAAGCCGATTGGGGGAATCCCAAGGACCTGGATTACCGGGCCGAATTCGAACGGGGCGGCAAAGGCCATTACGATTTTCCTTTCGATAATCCGGCCGACGAACCCATGGAACTCGGCCTGATGTATTCCAATTGTGATTGTTCTAATGTCCAGGGGGTCGTGGTTCCGGACCAAGCCACCCAGGATAAGCCTCCTCAGGATCTGAAATGGGAAAAAATGAAGTTCGTCGAAAAAACGAAGATTCCGGTGAATTGGCTGACCGTGCCGCCCCGCGCCAAGGGCCTGGTCCGCGTCGGCTGGGATTTATCCCGCAAAGCCGAGGGCGAAGGCTTGCAGGTAAAGGTGGAGCTTTTGGCCCGGCCGAAGGGAGGTAAAACCACCAAGGTGGATCTGAACACCCAGATTCTGGTGGTGCCTCCGGTGCAATTTGTCCATAGCCGAATTGACGTTGGCGAGTTGGGGTTTCGCGAGAAAAGCCAGGTTTCCTTCGACTGCTGGTCGGCGACGCGCGCCGCCCTGAACCTGACCGTGACCAACGACGATCCTCTGTTCCACTGGCAATTGACTCCTCTTTCCGCAAAACAATGCCAGGACCTCCAGGACCATCTGAAAAATAAAATACGCAATACTCGTGTCAAGTCCGCCTACCGCATCGACCTGACCGTTCACGAACAAAAAGGGAAGCGGCAGCTCGACCAGGGCAGCTTTCACCGCTTTCCCCTGCTGCTTCTGGACGGCGAGCCATTGGAAACCAAGGGGACGATGATCCAAGGCCGGGTCACGGGCGATTTCGAAATCAAGGGGACGGTCCGGACCGGGTCGATCACCCAAGGGCAGATTCGCTTTGGCACCTTCGCGGGGAATCAGGGGACGCAGGCCACCGTTACCTTGCGGGGGGACAAGACTTTGGGCCTGACCCTTCTCAAAGCCAAGGTCAAACCGCAGTTTTTGAAGGTCCAGCTGGTCGAGACGAAAGAGGTGATTAGAAACAAGAAAACCTGGCACTTGGAGGTAGAGGTGCCAAAGGACTGTCCGAACGGCCAGTTTCCGGCGGACAGTGTCATTATCTTGCGTACCCAGACTACCCCGCCTCGCCACATTCGCATTCCGGTCCTGGGCATCGCCGTCCAAGGTTGACAGCGCTTTCCCAAAAGGAGTAGAAAAGGACCTTGGGCCGTGTTCGTAGTGCAGAAAAGCCCACGGACGGCCGTCCGTGGGCTTTCGAACGGGCTAAAGCCCGCACTACGAACAACCATTTGGTCGTGCCGTGTCAGGAGGAGAGTGCATATGGCCAACCAATCCCCAACCCCTTTCAACTCGGGAACCCCCTGTTCCCGCCATCGGAATCCGGGCACGGTCGTCGGCGTTGTGCTCGGCCTGGCGCTGGTGGCGGGGGGCGGCTTTTTTTGGTGGCGCTTCGCGCCCCAGAGCGGCCTGGCCGAGGATGCCCCGGACAGCGCCGCGCCCGCCAAGCCGGCGGCGGAACCGCTCCACCCCCTGTTTCAAGGCTGGAAAAAGCCGGACCTGGTCCTGGTCCTCAGCGGCCAGATGAAGGGCTACCTGCAACCGTGCGGCTGTTCCAGTCCGCAGCTCGGCGGCCTGGCTCGCCGCTACAACTTCCTCAAGTCGCTCGAAGCCAAGGGTTGGCCGGTGGCGGCCATCGATCTGGGCGATCTCGCCCAGACCAAGGGACCGCACGACCAGGCCCTGCTCAAGTATGAGACCGCTTTGAAAGCCCTCCAGCTGATGAATTACACCGCCGTCGGCCTGGCCAAAAGTGAATTCGACCTTTCTCTGGGCCAGGCGATTCCTCCCTTCGCCCTCAATGAGCCCAAACCCGCCATCCTGGCCGCTAATTTGTTAAATCGCCAGCAAAACTTCCCCGACATGATCAAGGATTGGGAAATCGCCGACAAGACCGCGCCCCGCGTCGGCGTCGTCGGCCTGATCGCCAAGAGCCTGCGCGACCGCCTGATCGCCGACCATAACCCCGAAGCCCGCTTTGCCCCGGATATCATCACCGTGCTGCAACAAGCCTTGAAGGAGCTGGGGCAGAAGAAAGTCGAGCTGGGCGTGCTGCTGCTGCAAGGCCGCGAATTCGAGCCGTTCAAGGAAAAAGCCGACCCGGCCCTGGAAGAGGCCCGGACCTGCGCCGACATGATGACGGCGTGGAAACTCAAACAGCCCGCCCTGGCCCCCGTGTACCTCATTCTGCGCATCACCGATCAAGCCGAGCCGCCAGCCACGCCGCTCCGCCACGGCGACGTCTCCATCTTCACGGTCGGCCACAAAGGCCGCTTCGTCGGCGTCCTCGGCGTGTACCGCAATCCCAAAGGCTTCGATTTCAAGTACGAACTGGTCTCCATCGGGCCCGAATACGATACCCCGAAGGGCAAAGAATCAACAAATCCGGTCATGGGCCTCATGGAAGAGTATACAAAAGAGGTCAAGCGAAAAGGCTTCATGGCCCAGTTCGGCCACGGGGAACATCCAGTCCAGAGGGAACTGGCCAAGAAGGGCTTAATGGCCCGCTATATCGGTTCCGAACGGTGTGGGGACTGCCACGATCACGCCTACAATATTTGGCAGCAAGAGTGGGGCAAAAATAAACTTTCGCACTCCCATGCTTATGCCACCCTGGTCAACAAGGCCGATCGCCCTTCCTTGCGACAATTCGACGGCGAATGCATTGTCTGTCACACGGTTGGCTTCGAATACAAAACCGGCTATTACGACAAGGCCCATTTCAATCAGCTACCTCCCAAGCGGGCGGCCAAGCTGGAGGATTTGCTGCGGAATGTGGGCTGTGAAAGCTGCCATGGTCCCGCCAGCGAACATGAGAAAAATCCACGAGACAAGGACATTCACAAGCTTATCAATCCCTACAAGGCCGCGGAGAAAGAAAAAGACCCGAAAACCCCCCAGAACATTCGCCAGGCCCTCTATGATAACCGCATGACGCGAATCGATATCTCCTGCCAGAAATGCCACGACCTGGACAACGACGTGGACTGGAAATTTAAAGAGCAGTGGCCGAAAATCATCCACATGAACCCGCCGCCCAAGAACCAGAAGGCGGCGCCCGCTCAGAAGGCGCCGTAATCCGGCCGTCCGTTTTCCTTCCTAGCCCGCAGCGCCGGCAAGGGGTACAGCTATCCCTTGCTGGCGCCGCGGGCTCGGGCGTTATTCGTTTTCGCTTACGGATTCGGCGGCGGAAACCTCGGTCAACGGCGCCAGCGCGGACAGGATGCCGCCCAGGTGGGCCAGGGCAAAGCCATAACGGTCCACGAAATCGCGCACGGAAAAATCACTTTCGAAGCCATCCTCGCCGGCGTCGCGCACTTCCTCGACCAGGCTGGAAATCAGCTTCAAATAGGCGCGTTCGAGAACCGGCATCACTTGCCGGCAGGACTCGGGCAAGTCGGGGAATTCGTCTTGCCAGCGGTCGAACCAGGAGCGTTTTTTGTTCTGAGCTTCAGCGAGGGCAGCCACTTGGGCCTGGTGGGCCTTGGCCAGTTCCAGTTGCTCGCGCTGCACGTCCAGGATTTGTCGCAAGATGTCGGTGGCGGCGGACGGGGCGGCGGGCTTGACGACATCTCCCACGCCAGGTGAAAAGGGAGCCACATCAAATTGCATGGAAACCTCGGCGAGTTGCAAAACAAGTTCGGGCACTGCCTTTTTTATAACAAAACCAGGCACAAGGTTAAAGAAAATCCCGGGGGAATCTATCGAAAAGGAGATAGTGCCGGCACCACCCCCAAGGCTCGAAGACTCGCCTTGGGGCTTGAGGGATTTAAACGTCAAGGGTCCTGTCCCCTTTTCGGACAGCCTCTGACTTCCTTAGTATTCTCGATGGAAATCGAAAATCACTCCGGTTGGAAAGGGGTGTCGTGGCTGCCCGTGCGGAGAAGCGGCATGCTCACGGTGGCCGGCGGAATCTGGCCGATGGGAGTAAGCGGTGGAGGCGGCGGCGGCGGCGCAGGCGCCTGGACCGGAACGGGATGAGGCGGGGGAGGCGGCATTTCGTGGGGCCGAGTCGAGAACACGAGAAGGTTCCACAGGGTACGCGGCGAACGCACGTGCGGCTGTGTCGGGGTGCCGGCTTTTTCCGTCCAGAGGCGCAGAGCCTGCAGGTAAGGCGTTTCTTTGTCCGCCGTGGAGGCCGGCGGCTTGGCAAAGCCGGCTTGATGCAGGTTGCCGGCCGGGGCAGAGCGGCCGACTTCCGGCGCGAATTCCTTGGGGGCCGGGAAGGGGTGCGGCGGCGGTAGGTGCTCGACCGGCGGCGGCGGCGGTAGACAAGCCAGGTAGCGCTCTAAGGCGGCGAAAGCGACGCCCCGCACGCGCTCCGACTTTTCCGCGGGGTTGCCGTCGGCGTCGCTACCGGCCACAACCAGGTTCAGGGACGCCATCGTCCGGGGAGTGCAGCAGCCCTGGCCGTAGGCCAAGGCACGGGCGGCTTCAAAACGCACCGCCTCATGGCGGTCGGCCCGCAAGGCGGCCAGCAACACGTCTTCGGCCTCGTGCCAGTAATCACAATCCTTGCAAGCCAGAAAACGGATGGCGGCGATGCGTGCCTTGGCATTGGCTTCATCCACCTTGATTTTGGCGGCCACGATTTCGGCCGGCGAAGCGTAATTGGCGGTCATCCGGGCCAGATCCGCGGGGGTGGGGGTTTCCTGCAAATAGTCGGGCAGCAAACCGCCGCTGGCAACCCGCAAAGGCGTGATGAGGTTGTGGGCAATCTGGCGGATCGGCGACTGGCCCAGGCGCGACTTGCAGGCGCTGACCCAGTCCTCGGCCGGCAATCGGGGGGCCGCTTCCAGCGGCGGAAACAGGTTGGGGGTTTCGGCCTCTTGGGAGGGCGCCAGGGGAGGTGTAATCACCTGGGCCGTTGCCATTCTTCCCCAAACCATCCCGACTACCAGAGCAATTATCCAGCGTTTCATGGCCATTTTCTCATTTGCCACGAGGATCCCTGGGGAGCGGTCAATTGGACACGCCGTTTAGCGGGGAGCCGGAGGCGACCGCACGTACCCGCAGTCGCCTTCGGCTCCCCGCTAAACGGGATTTGCGTCAATTCTCACCGCGTCGCCTTTTCCTTCTATTCGGCCTGCAATCCCTCAACCCTTGAAGAAATGCACAAAATGTAGCCATCGTAACGGTTATTCCGGGCATTGGGGGGAGGGAATAGGGCCGGTAAACTCGGCCCCAGCGGTGCAACCGTTACCTTCGTTAAAGTTTTCCCCGCCCCAAGGCCGAAGGAAAAGAAACCGCGCTTTCGCGCCCTGGCGGCCAGTTCCTTTTGCAAGGTAGCAGGGAATGATCGGCACATACCGAGCACGTATCCCAGCGGCCCTGGCTCTACTCATAGGGATCAGTCCGGTCGTTCCTCGCTTGGGGGCCCAGCCGTCCTCGTTGCCAATGCCGGAAAACGCCAAGGAAAACGGTGACGCCCTCCGTCCCATTCCGCCAATGCCGTTG
>CAZFGM010000001.1:14117-19048 GCA_964518515.1 uncultured Alcaligenaceae bacterium
GGAAAACGCCAAGGAAAACGGTGACGCCCTCCGTCCCATTCCGCCAATGCCGTTGGTTTCTCCCTTGACGCCGCGAGATCCGGCTGGCCCCGGAAGCGTTCGGGAACCGGCTAAGAAACAAACTGAAGTCGTCACGTCGAAGACCATAGCCCTTCCCTCCTTGGAACCGCCGGCGCCGTACCTGGCCGCCGCCCCTGGGTGGGACCCCTGGGACACGGAATGGAGTTTGTCCGGGTTTTGCCGCAATCTGTTCGACTGCCTGTGTTATCCCGATCTGTGTTATGAACCGTGCTGGCTGCCCGTGGCCGATGCGGCTTTCAGCGTCGATGCCGTCCGGCCGGTGAACCAGGTGCGCTTTCGCTGGGACTGGGCCCTGAACTGGCCGCTGCCCGACCGGGCCGAATATTTCTGGGCCCGCGCCGATGGCAAGGGCCGCGGCCCGCAGCCGCCTCCCGGCCGCTTCGTCGTCGATCGCGTCCGTTATCACGACATCAACCTGTATACCGAAGCCGCCCTGGAGCGCTTCAGCGTGTTTGTGGACGGCCCCTACCGTTCGGTGCACCCGGATGACGCGCCCCATGCCGCCAATTTCAGCGACATGCGGGCCGGCTGCAAAAGTCTGCTGTTCGATTGCGAACTCCTGCAAGTCGGCTTCCAATTCACCACCCACATCCCCACCGGCAATGAGGCCAAGGGCCTCGGCACCGGCCATGTTTCTATCGAGCCGTCTTTGCTGGTCGGCCTGTTCTTGACGTGCGATACCTACTGGCAGGGACAGGTGGCTGAATGGATTCCCATCGGCGGCGACCCGGCCTACCAGGGCTCCATTCTCCACTATCACTTCAGTCTGAACCAAGTGCTGCACCGCTTTCGGCCGGAGGTGTCTTTGATCGGCACCCTGGAATGCAACGGCTGGACCTTTCAGGACGGGGCCTACACCGATCCGCAACTCGGCGCCCTGCAAAACGCCGGCGGCGACACCTATGTCAGCGTCGGCGGCGGCATACGCCTCTTCATTGGCGATCGCTTCGACCTGGGCTTTGCCGCCTTGTTCGGCGTGACCGAGCCGCATTTTTACGGACAAATGTACCGCACGGAAGTTCGCTGGCGGTTTTAAAGTACATTCTCCTGCTCATTTTCTTACTCCTTCTCCTTCTCTTTCTCCTTTTCCGATTCGAGAAAGTAAGCCCCGGCCGAAGCTTTGCGAGGAGGAGACCGGAGCGCTGCCACGTTCCTAGCCCCGGAGGGGCGGCGGAGACCGGCCCGGCACCTCTTCGTCGCCCCTCCAGGGCTCGCATCCGGGAAACACCTCGACTCAGTCCCCTCCAAACGCCCTTTGCGCCCTAGATCGTTTGTCCTTATCCTCGCTGGTTAGAGAGTGCTCGAGTAGCTGAGCTTTAAGTTTGGCGGGCAACAACTTGTAGTCGTCCGGCCGGAGCCGATAAAACAGCCAGCCACCAAAAAGACGCGCCGCACCCTCGGTTTGGGTTGGACTCAGTACCTTCCCTTCAATGGCCGCAAGCAACTCGCGGGTAGAATAGTCCAGGAGCATCTTTTCCGCGACTTCCTCGTAGTAGGGAAAGCCAGACCAAGGACCCTTTCCCGAGCCATACCACGAATACAGTGCCAAGACACGCTCGTTCTTTTCCGAGACTTGGGCTTCGAGGGCTTTTCGCAGTGGAACGAGGTTGGGATCAAAGGACCGCCTAGCGAATGCCCAATGGGGCTTCAAGGAAGGCGGCATCGCCTCGACCCACTTTCGTTCCGCTTCATTTGCTTCTTTCTGGAGCTTCAGCCCTAACTCGTACTCCCTCCTCGGTTCAACGATTTTCCTGTCGTCAAACCACTTGAGAAAAGCCTCTGAATCGACAAGACGGGCATCGCTCTTCCAAAGGCTACAGCGAATCAGTTTGGCGTGGTGATTCGTGATTTGTCCGAGTTTTTTCCCTTCCCTGTAAAGGACGAGGGCTGGGGTTCCATCACACATGCAGTGCAGAAATCGTTCGGGACGTTCCACTTTCAGTACGGCCTTCAGGGCGTCCAAGTCGCGCCGCGCGGACGATTGAAAGAAGAGCTTGGCCCCTTCTCTGGGGCTCTGGAGCACGACTAATTTGTCTGCTTTGTCGATCAATTGGCCGAGATCCTTGGGCCGAACGTCCTCACCGTGCAACGGGGACGCGGCTACCATGAACGTCGTTACCACTAGGAAGGTGGCAACCAGAATCGATTTGAAGAATTTGACCATCGTTGTAATGCGTACCAAGTTTCACCTCCTGTTGGTGGCTTTTGACAGTTTGCATGAATAGAGCGCCGGCATTCTCCTGTATATCAGGCGACAAAGACAGAAGGTCGGGGCGAAAAGGGAGGGCGGGAAGCGCGCAGCTTCCCGCCCTCGTGAATAGCCGGTTCATTGACCGCTGACTTTCGATGTCATTTCTTCTCGGGAGACAACTTCTACCATCCGTGGCTGTGCATCCGGGAAGTAGACGTGCCAGGCGTTGTCGTTCTCGTCGGTGATGACCCACGGATGGGTCAGGAAGGTCTTCTGCTCGTAGGATTCCCCGTCCTTGAGGGTCTGGTACAGCTTCCGATTGCCGTCGAAATCGAGCCAGTAGACCTTGATCGTATTCCCACTCCTGTTGACGAACGTGATTTTCGCTTCGACGTCGCTGTTGACGGACTTGATGCCCTTCTCCTCGGCCGCGTGTTTTTTTTCGGCCCGGACCAAAGGCGGCCAAGCCACCAAGAAGCAGACGCAGATGACGAGCAACAAGCCACGAGCATTGAGAGTCATTGTAATCTCCTTTCAGTGCCGAACTATAATAATTCGGTAGAAATCCTACGGTATATCAGGCGACAAAGACAGAAGTTCGGGGCGAAAAGGGAGGGCGGGAAGCGTGCAGCTTCCCGCCCTCGTGAATAGCCGGTTCATTGCTGCTGGAGGTTCCAACGCCAGCACGTTCGGCAGTTGCGTGCCGTGCCCCACATGCAGTCGCCGGACACCGTGCCGGAATAGATAACCCTGCCGCCGTGGAAGGCGAGCGTCACCTGACAGCCGCATTGCCGCCAGGTGCCGCACGATTCGCCGTCGGCATCGCTCATGGTGACGGCGCCGTCCGCGTGAAAGTGGAAGGTCAAGTCACCGTAGCCGGCGAGCGTTTCGCTTCCGTCCCAGGATGTGTCGGCCAAGCAAATCGGCGGGGGTTGCTGGGCCAACGTGGGTTGGGGCCAGGCGCCGACCGCGAGCATTGTCAGCAAGATCGCCGCGGATCGCAGGGTACGTTTCATCGGTCTCTCCTTTGAAAAAATGGGACTGCATTTTCTTTAGGGTTTCTGTTGATTCGTCGAAGATTGCCAGGAGTCAATCACCACGCCGGCGGCGGCGCCGATAAAGGCGCAAAGGGGCGTTGCGGGACTGCGGGCGGCCAAGCAGGCCACGCCGCCGCTGACCCCCAGACTGACGGTCCAGAAATCGGATTGCACTCTGGGGCTCCGGGCTGCCCACCCACCAGGCGGGTTCGCCGGGCTCGTCAACAGCTGAGCTTGAGGAACGGCCGATGGTTCCGGCGTGATTGGCTTGGCCAGGCCGGGGGTCCGGTTGTCGCTCGGCGTCTTCACATCGGGAAGCGCGGGGGTCGCGCGCGGTACCTCTTCGTCGAACGCGCCAGTGGGCTTTTTCGTGACGCCTTGCGTCCGAGGGGGACTGCCCGTGATGCTTGGAAAGCTGGTCGGCGTCCTCTTCGGCGGCAGCAGCTTGAGGATGTTTTTGATAATGTCCGCTTGCTGCTGGCCGACGGGGTTGGCGGGCGGCGTCTGTTGCTTGGCTCCATCGCTGCCGCGCGGGTTGAAGGGAGCCGGCACGAGCGGCGAAGGGGTGGGCGCCGCCTTTTGGTTTGACTTTTGGCCCGCGCCGCCGTCCGGCGAAAGGCGTTTGACGGCGTCGGCCCCGATTTGCTGCACTTCCTTGGTCAACTTCTCGCCATTGCTAATGACCGTGGCCGGCGGAGAGGTCGGCGCGGCAACTTTCTGATTGGTGGACTTGGACGCTGCGCTTTGGAACAGATTGGCCAGTTTGGGCGCTTTGTCGTCGAAGGTGACCCGAGGGCCGTCCGTGGGGGCGGTGGCCGTCGGCGGACTCGCCGCTGGCCCTTTGGCCGACCCCGGAGGATTGTATAGGAGCGACGGATTGGGCCTGACCGCCGCCGGAACATTGAGGAACGAGAGGGGCGCCTGGTTCTTCATGATTTGCATGAAGCTATCCATCAAGTTGAGCCGGGGCGGAGCGGGCGAAGGCTTCGAGTCGGCGAATTTCGCCAGGTCGCTGGCTGCATTGGTCTTGGGCTGGGTCCTGGGAATCCCGCCGGTAATGCGGATTTGTTCGGCGTTGGTGAGGGCGCGAGATTTGACCACCTCCGTCTTGCGATATTTGTCCAACATGAAGGCGGCGGACCTGCCAAAGATGGGGAAGGACGGCCGGGGAGGAGCCGGGACCACCCTCGGACGCACGGGGGCGCCGGTGGAGCGCGGCCGCTGGATTGGCGTGTTTCCGGAGGGCCGGGTGGTAGCGGTCTTGGCCGTCATGGGGGGCCGGCCCGAAACCGACTGCGGCAACGTCTGGGCGATGCGGGGTTGCTGGCTCGCCGCCCCGGTTCGGGCGGCGGTGCGGGGGACGACCGTCTTGTTCGCGGGGGCGGGCAAGGTGGACGGCCGGGGAGCCCGGACCACCCGGGCGCCGGTGGAGCGCGGCGGCTGGATTGGCGTGTTTCCGGAGGGCCGGGCGGTAGCGGACGTGTTGGGTCGCGCGCGGTTCGGCGTCGCGGGACGCGCCGCCGAGCTGGGCAGCGTCGATCGCGACGAACTGGGCGTCGTGGGCCGCGAATAGCTCGGCGTTGACGGCCGTGAATAGCTCGGCGATGGCCGCGGCGCCGGCG
>CAZFGM010000001.1:19148-40666 GCA_964518515.1 uncultured Alcaligenaceae bacterium
TCGGCGTTGACGGCCGTGAATAGCTCGGCGATGGCCGCGGCGCCGGCGGTCGGGCACTCGGTCGGGAGGTGCTCCGATTCTGGCTCAGGGCCGGTTCCGTGCACGTTAGCAGGCCCAACAAGGCGACGGCAGAGGCTAGCAAAAGTCGTTTCATGACGATTTTCACGAGTCGCAACATTTGTCGCTCCTTAAAAAGGGTACACCCCGCTCAGGAGAGCTTTTCCCACTGGGAGGGGTCCTGGAAAGAACCGTGGTTCAGAAACTTTTTTTCGCAACTATGGGGGTACATGAGAAACGAACGAGCAGCGCGAATAGCCAATAACGCTTCATCGTTCGTTCTCCTTTTTCTTGGGCACCAAAACCGCGGTCGAGTGCCGTGGTCAGAATGAATGTTTTGAAACAACCGCGCGAACCGCCAGATCAGGTAAATGGATTCACGGCTGCCCTCCTTTCCGTAAGAGCCAGTTCTTCCGCCCACATCTCGCTCAGGCGAAAGGAACGAGAAATTGGCTCACAGCTTTTGAATTTTCCTTGATTTCTTCTGGAGTCCGCTTTAGTTTGCTTTCCAGGCCCTGTTCCTTGGGGTTTCCCGGGTATCGCGCCATGCCCAGCGATTCCACCACCGTGCTGCAAAATCTCTTGAACCGGATGAATGCCGGCGAGGCCGCCGCCCGCGACGAGCTCATTGAGCGGGCTTGCGCGCGCTTGCGCCGGCTGACCCGCAAAATTTTCAAGGACTACCGGCGGGTGCGCCAGTTCGAAGACAGCGCCGACGTTTTGCAAAACGTCTTGGTGCGGCTAACCCGCCGCTTGCAAAACCTGACCGGCAAGACCTCCGAACAGGCGCCGCCGGCCACGGTGGCCGCTTTCTTTCAGTTGGCCGGCGGCGAGATTCGCCACGCTCTTCTCGATCTGGTCCGCCACTACTTTGGTCCCGCCGGCTTGGGGCGGCACCAGCTGGCGCCGGGTGAAAGTCCGGACGACAGCAGTGCTCCCGACGCCGCGGCGGAGCTTTCCGATCATACGCATGACCCCAAAAAGTTGCAGATGTGGACCGAGTTCCATGACCAGGTCGAAGCTCTGCCGGCCGAGGAACGGGAAGTGTTCAGCCTGCGCTGGTACCACGGCCTTTCCACCGAAGAATCGGCGGAAATTCTGAACCTTTCCCCGGCCACGGTCAAACGCCGGTGGGTAACAGCGCGCTTGGCCCTGCAAGCCATTGTTGATGAGGCTTTGCTAACGGAGTGAGAAATGTCTGCGAACGATACTCTGGCCGAATTGTTGGTTCGCTATGAGGACATGCTCCGGCAAGGACAAGCGCCGGCGGCGGAAGAAATGTGCCGGGAGTGTCCCGAGTTGCTGGACGAATTCAAGAACCGGGCCGCGTATCTGGAAGCAAAAAGGTCTTTTTTCTCTCCGACCGAAAAAGGCGGCCAGACAATCCAGGTCGATGGGTTGGAAAAGGCGGCGGCCAAGGAGCCGCTGCCGGAAATTGCCGGTTTCCAGGTCCTGGAAAAACTCGGGCAAGGGGGCATG
The DNA here is from genome assembly GCA_964518515.1 of uncultured Alcaligenaceae bacterium. Classification (GTDB taxonomy): domain Bacteria; phylum Planctomycetota; class Planctomycetia; order Gemmatales; family Gemmataceae; genus CAZFGM01. Next base: position 20,685 of record CAZFGM010000001.1, read on the forward strand.
GGGGTGGTGTACAAGGCCTGGCAGCCCGGCCTCAAGCGCTTGGTGGCGTTGAAAATGATCCTGGCGGGAGAACACGCGGGGCCGCAGCAACGGGCGCGGTTTCGCACCGAGGCCCAGGCCGTCGCCCAACTCCAGCATGCCAACATTGTGCAGATTTACGAGATCGGTGAGCACCGGGGGCGGCCGTTCTTCTGCCTGGAATTCGTGGACGGCGGCAACCTGGCCCGGCTGCTGGATCACCAGCCGCAGCCGCCCGAGCACGCCGCCCGCCTGGTCGAAACCCTGGCCCGCGCCATGCACTACACCCATCAGCGCGGCATCGTGCATCGCGATTTGAAGCCGGCCAACGTGCTCCTAGCTGTCAGCGATCAGCCATCAGCAATCAGCAAAGAAGGAACGTGCCTGCGGCCCAACGCTGAAAGCTGTTTGCTGACGGCTGTCCCGAAGATCACCGACTTCGGCCTGGCCAAGCAACTGCAAAGCGACGTGGGGCAAACCCAGACCGGAGCGGTCATGGGCACGCCCAGTTACATGGCTCCGGAACAGGCGGCGGGCAAAACCCGCGACATCGGACCGCCGGCCGACATCTACGCTCTGGGGGCAATCCTGTATGAATTGCTCACCGGCCGGCCGCCGTTTCAGGCGGATTCCACCATGGAAACGCTGCGGCAGGTGCTGCACGAGGAACCGCCGCCGCCATCGCGTTTGCGGGCCGGCATCCCGCGCGACCTGGAAACCATTTGCCTGAAAGCTCTGGCCAAGGAACCAGGCCAGCGCTACGCCTCGGCTCTGGCGCTGGCCCAGGACCTGGAGCGCTTTGGCGCCGGTGAGCCGATCCTGGCGCGGCGCGAGGGGCTGTTACGGCGGCTGGGGCGCAAAGTCCGCAAGAACCGGCGCCTGGTCGCCGCTGGCCTGCTTATTCTGTTGGCCTGCGCCAGCGCCGTCTATTTTTCCTTGTCGGCCCGCACCGCCGGCCGCCTGGCCGATTTCAGCAAAACTTTCGAGCCGCGCCTGAAACAAATCCAGTGGACCGGCGAATTCCTCGATGACATGGAGGCGATGATTGCCCCGATCCAGTCCCTCGATCCCCAGCGGGCCCAGGCCGCACGGGAGGAATTGTACGATCATTACCGCCGATCCATCCGGCAGGTGCTGCAAAGCGAATCGGCCCTTTCGACGGAGGACATTGGCCAACTGGAAAAAGGACTGAAACCGCTGGAAACGCGGCACGCCAAGGCACATGCGGAACTGGGCAAGGAATTGACAGCCCGGCTGGGCCATCTGCAAATCATTCTCGACGTAAGATTCCCATTCGTGGCCACCCAGGAAGTTTTTCAGCCCCCGGTGGTCCTGGTCGATCGTCGTCCGAAGGGCAAGGCGCTTCTTTCACCCCTTCCCAAATCCGAGGTTATCGCACAGGTCATTCACCGTCCGCTTCCTAAAATCGAGGATGGCTTCGTGCTCACGCGGGAGGCCTGCCAGGGCAACGTGGAGATGGAAGCGGATTTTTCTTTCCCGGCCTGGGGTTCGGCCCGCCAAGTCGGCCTGGTGTTGGACGCCAGTCCGGACAAGAAAAGCCACTATGGCTTTGTGCTCGGCGCGGGGGAAGCGTACAAGGTGGATGACAAAGGCATTCCCATTGGGCCGACCCTGGGCCAGGCGCGGGCGGGCAAAAAATCGATCTTTCTGAAGATCCTGCGGAATGGCGTGCTCTTGCAGCAAGTTGCGGTGGAGGGCCTGGCCGATCGGGATCTGACCTTCCGGGCCAAGCGCGAAGGCAGCTTGTTGACGTTCGAGGTCTTGCACAACCGCACCCTGGTGTCCGGGGTTCGTTTCCTGGACCTGTTTCCCCTGGGAGGCAAGGAAGCCGGCGTTTTCGGGCTCCTGTGGCCGGCCGACGTGGCCTTGAACAGCATGGTTCTGCGCCGGCAAACTCGGGCCCCAAAACCGGGCGACCTGGAACAAGCCGATCACCTGTATTCTCTGGGTAAGCTCGAAGAAGCTCTGACCGTGTTCCAGAAACACACCAGCCAGGAAGCGCGTTGTAAGCAAGGCCTGTGCCTGGTGGCCCTGAAAAGCAACGACGAGGCCGCTCGGCTTCTGGCGCCCCTGGTGAACGAAGCCGGCGAGCGCTGGCCCCTGGTGGCCGGCTGTCAGCTCTGGGTAATATACCTGCTGCAGAACAACCGCACCGAGGCCGACGCGGTGTGCGACTTCCTGCTCACGCGCGGCTACACCGTGGAGCAATTGGCCGCCGTCATTCCCCTGGACCTGCGCGAAAGTATCTGGTCGAAATACTCGGCTAAATCCTCGGTATTCACCTTGTTGTTTCGACCCAAGCAACAGGAGCTGGTTGGACTCGAGCGTATCGCCGCCATTTATGATTTTCTCCAAGCCGATGAAGTCCAGCGGTTTTATTTGCGCTGGGACCTGGCCCGGGCTTACCGCCTCATGGGCCAGAGCCGAAAGGCCTTGCAATACATCGAACGCTGGCTGCGCGAAGACCCCTTTGTCAATTGGGAGCGTTACATCCGCGCGCGGCTGGTCGAGGAATTTGGCTGGTTGACCCGCGAGCTGGGCGAAGTGCATCGCGCGGGGCCGCTGGTCAACGCCCTTCTTGACGGGAAGGAGGACCCTGCCCTCCTGTACCTGTTGGTCGAGCGCGCCCGCTTGTGCATCGCCCAAAAGGGGTGGCACGCCGCCGAGAAAGATTTGGACCTGTATTTGCAACGGGTGCCGAAAGACACGCCGGATTACTATCATTTCGCGGGCGCTTGCCTGGCCCGCGGGTTCCTGTACGCCCGAGCCGGCGACGAGAAGAAAGCCCAGGAAACCTGGCGCCTGGGCCTGCTGGACCTGACCCGCAATCCCAAGACCTATCAAGACCTGTTGGTACCGGCGGGGAATGCGGGCGGCGGCATGTCGCTGTTGCAAGCCTCGGTGCTGGCTTCCTTGACCAATCAGTTCTCCGAAGCCGATGCCGACCGCTACCTGGAACGCCTGGTATCCACCCTGCCCCCCGAATATGCGACGGCGGTCAAGCTGATGGAATTTCGGTTGCCGGCGTCGGTTTTGCGCGCGATGTGGCAGTCGCCGCGCGGCCGCGCCTTTGCCGAGCAGGTCGCCTTTCAGAACGCCTCCCTGGCCGACACCCTGAAAATTCCATTTTTGCTGGCCTTTTTCACCCTCCTGCGCCAGCAAGCTATGCCCGCGGCGATCACCCCCGACCAGGAGACCTTGGTCTGGAAGTTGACCGAGGACTTCGTGGCCGCCCTTTCGCAAGGCCGGTTCAATACAGCCCAGGTTTTTCAATTCCTCCAGGCTTATAAAGGCACCACGGGGGTATTTGGCTGGAGCGGCCTGGCCAAAACCCTGGAACCAAACCTGCGCGGCCCCATCGCCTACGTCCTGGGCCATCGCTACCTGCGCTTCAACCCCCCACGACCCAACGAGGCCGCCAATCTCTTCCGCACGGCCCAGAAGGATGCACCGCCGAATTCCAGTCTACTGCGGCTGGCCCAGGCGGAATTGCAGCGGCTGGAGAAGAAGTAGGATCAGCCGCCGTGAAATTGAGACTGACAACGAATCCTTGGCGATTTTTTTTGGAAGGGTGTGACATGATTAGAGTACATGATTTGACGTTCGCGCTCGCTGGATCAAATCCGAAATCCCAATCTCGAAATCCGAAACAAATCCGAAATCCCAATCTCAAAATTCGAAACAAATAATACAAACACTTTGCAAGCCCATTATCCACGTGGTTTATTTTTTCGAATTTCGAATTTGTTTTGGATTTCGAGATTCGGATTTTGATTTTTTCTAAACCACCTGGCGAATGACTTCCCCCCGGCTGATGATCACTGGCCTGCCAAGGGCGTCGTGGATTTCGGTGTCGGCGGGAAAACCCAAGCAGTGGAAGAGAGTGGCGGTAAGGTCTTGCGGTTGGACGCGGCCATCACGCGGGTGGCCGCCGATGCGGTCGGAGGCGCCGTGAACCACCCCGCCGCGGATGCCGCCGCCGGCCAGGGCCACGGAATAGACATGGCCCCAGTGATCGCGGCCGCCGCCGCCGTTGATCCGCGGCGTCCGCCCGAACTCGCCCATCCACACCACCAGCGTCTGGTCCAAGAGACCGCGATGGGCCAGATCGCCAAGCAAGGCGGAATAGGTCTGGTCCATGGGCGGCATCAGATCGTTTTTCAGACGCTCAGTGTTTTTCTGGTGCGTGTCCCACAGGGGATTGCTGGAATTGGTATCGCCCGGCACGCGCGGCCAATTGACCTGGATGAGCGGCACGCCCGCTTCCACCAGGCGCCGGGCCAAGAGCACGCTCCGGCCGAACTTGTGCCGGCCGTAGCGGTCGCTCAGCGCCGGCGCTTCTTGCCGCAGATCGAACGCCCGCCGCACGCGCGGCGACCGCAGCAAATCGAATACCTGCTGGCTACAGAGGCCGTAGCGCTGAACCTCGCCCCCGGCGTCGATGGCGTCAAGATGGCGATTGACCTGCTCGAGCAGCGAGCGTCGCTGGTCGAAGCGCAGCGGCGGCAGTTCGTCGGCCAGGCTCAGTTCGGGCACCTGAAAATCCGCGGCCGATGGGTCACACGTCAATAGCCACGGATCGTAGCGCCGGCCGAGAAAGCCGGCCGTCTGTCCAGGCCAGGGATTGTTGGGATTGTTGATGATCCGCTCGGGCAAGGTGATGGCCGCCGGCAAATGGCCTGTCCCGCCGCGCAAGCGCTTGATGACCGCGCCCAGGCTCGGCCAGTCGTTGGGGGCCCCGGGGGCGGCGCTTTCGAAATTCAGCGGCTGGTGCGGTATGCCGGTCAGCATCCAGTAACCGCTGGAAGAATGGGCGTTGTCGTTGGTGGACATGGCCCGCAGAACGGCGACCTGGTCGGCCAGCAGGGCCACGCGCGGCATCAACTCGCCCACGTGAAGGCCGGGGACGGCACTGGCAATGGGCCGCAAATCGCCGCGAATTTCCGCGGGAGCGTCCGGCTTGGGGTCCCAGGTTTCATGCTGCGGCGGACCGCCGGTGAGGAACAAGAGGATGCATGATTTGGCCTGCCCGAAACTGCGCCCGCGCGAAAGCGCGGGACTGGCTTGTGCGGCTCCAGGAAGCGACAGGCCCAGCATTCCCAGCCCGCCGAGGCGCAGCCACGCGCGGCGATTCAAGCCATCGCACAGTCGGTAATTCCCATCCTGAATGGCTAGCATTTTACTCCCCGGCCAGCGTTTCTTCTACTGTAAAGGATTGAGCCAGGCAAACAAGAAAAAAAGCAGAAAGAGCCCAATTTGAAGTTTTTCGGGTTGCCATGTTATGATAGAAAGTTCCAAGATGTTTGGAGGAACCCATGATAAAACCTTTTAAAGTAATCGTCGAAAAACACCGTGATGGGTATGTTGCCTATCCTTTGGGTCTCCAGGGAGTCGTCGTGGGGGAAGGGGATACTTTTGAAAAAGCCCTGGCCGATGTCAAGTCGGCAATTCGATTTCATCTGAAGACCTTTGGAAAGGAAGTTTTGAAGGTTGTGAGAACCATGGCCCCCATCCTTGTGCTCGGAACCCGAAACCACAAGAAGTGCCAGGAAATCGTCGCTATCCTCGGCGATCTGGGCCTGGAGCTGTGCGACTTGACCCACTTTCCCAACGCGCCGGAAGTGGAGGAAGACGGGGCTACGTTCGAAGCTAATTCCCGCAAGAAGGCACGTGAGCTGGCCAAAGTCTTGAACCAGTGGGTGCTGGGCGAGGATAGCGGCCTGGTGGTTCCGGCGCTGAACGGCCGGCCGGGGGTGCTTTCGGCCCGCTACGCCGGCAAGCAGGGCGACGACGACGCCAACAACGCCCGTCTGCTGGCCGAGCTGGCGCCCCTGCCCGACGATCGCCGCGCCGCCTTTTACGTGTGCACCGCCGCCCTGGCCGACCCGCACGGGGAGATTCAGGCCGTGGCCCTAGGCCGCTGCCACGGAGTTATCACCAAGGAAGCGCGCGGCGCCGGCGGCTTCGGTTACGATCCCCTTTTTCTCATTCCCGAATATCATCGCACCTTCGGCGAATTAAGTTCGCGCGTCAAGCACGCCCTCAGCCACCGCGCCCGCGCGCTGGCCAAGCTCCGGCCGTTCCTGCATCGCCTTGTGAGTGGTGCTTGGTGATCGGTGAGTGGTGAGTGGTTTATTATTCTTCGCACGGTCAAGATTAATTGGTACTTGGTTGCGGGCTTTAGTTAGGCACGGTTCAAAATCGTTACTTTTTCCCTTGTTGGCCTACTCAAACTGACTTGGCCAACAAGGGGTCTGATCCGGAAAGCCATACCTAGGCAGGTTTTGCATCGAGCCTGGTGGCCTTGTTGGCCAACTGGCGGTTGTGGTCCAAGCTTGAACAGGCCACGGGTGGTACGGGTTAAGCAGGGTTAAGCACGCACTTCAAGCCTCAATCTCCGCCGCATGCAATATATCAATCCTTCCCCCCTCCCCAGAGTTTGAATCTCACCGCTCACCACCCCTTAACTTTGCCGTCCCCTCCGGTCGATTATAACAGTGGCTTGATCCAGGGTGGCGCATGTCTCTAAACCGGAAAACCTGGCCAAGATGGCGGAACTGGGTCGGCGCCGGCCTCATGGCCGCCTGCCTGGGATGTCAGTTCGCCAGTCAGAGTCTGCCGTCGGATCCGCTCTTCGTCAGCCGCAAACCCATCGAGGCCAAAGCCGAATTCGCACAGCCGGTCACCGTGGCCTTTACCGAACCGGTCATGCCGCTCGACCCGATTGCTCTGGCCAGGCAGAAGCAAAAAACCGTTCCCGGTGTTTTGACCGGCCGGCCGGCGAAAGCCCCGCCGTTGATCATCAACGACATCAAATAACAGGTGTTGCGGCGTTTCACTCATGCAGTATCCGGGAAAGAAAAATCCCTCCCAGGTATTGCGTGCGCGAAACGTAAACAATCACCAACCTACACCTCTTTCCACTCACCGCTCACCAATTAATGCTTGCATTCCAGGCCGTCCCTCGGCAAGCTATTCTCCATCGTCCTCGACAAGCACCCAGGGAGCGGATGTCATGGCCGAACCGACGACGCAAGCGACCCCGGAACACAAGCCCTATGTGGCCCCTGACCAGCAGATGCCGGAGTTCACCTGGCCGGCCGTCCTCTTGGGGGCGGTGCTGGGCATCATCTTCGGGGCCTCGTCGCTGTACCTCGTGCTCAAGGTCGGCATGACCGTATCGGCATCGGTGCCCATCGCCGTGCTGTCGATCACGCTGTTCCGGATGTTTTCCAAATGGTTCGGTATCCGCCGCGCCACGATTCTCGAAAACAACATCGTACAGACCACCGGTTCGGCCGGCGAGTCCATCGCCTTCGGCGTCGGCGTCACCATGCCGGCCCTGTTGCTGCTCGGGTTCGAGATGGACGTGGTTCGCGTGATGACCGTTTCCGTCCTGGGAGGGTTGCTGGGCATTCTCATGATGATTCCGCTGCGCCGCGCCTTCATCGTCAAACAGCACGGAACTTTGACGTATCCGGAAGGAACGGCCTGCGCCGAGGTGCTCATTGCCGGCGAAAAAGGGGGCGCCACCGCCCGCATGGTTTTCGTTGGCTTCGGCATCGCCCTGGGGCACAAGTTTCTCACCGCCGCCAGCCGACTTTGGTCGGAAGCGCCCACCGAAAGGCTGTACATCGAAGACGAGAAGGGAACCAATCAGGGCCTCAAGGGGGCGGAAATGGGCGGCGAACTGTCCCCGGAGTTGTTGGGCGTCGGCTTCCTCATCGGCCCGCGGATCGCCTCGCTGATGCTGGCGGGGGCGATCTTGTCGTACCTGGTCTTGGGACCAGCAATCGCCTTCTTTGGCGAACAACTTCCGGTAATCGTTTCCCCGGCGACGAAAAAAGTAATCGGGGAAATGAGTCCCAAGGATCTCAAGGACAATTACCTGAAATACATCGGCGCGGGCGCGGTGGCGGCAGGCGGCATCATCAGCATGTTTCGGGCCTTGCCGCTTATTCTCAGCTCGATTTTCTCTGGCTTGCGCGATCTGCGCGCCACTCGCGCCGGCGGCCAGAAGGCCACCCGCCGTACCGAGCGCGACCTGTCGATGGCCGTGGTCCTGTTCGGCAGCCTTGGCATGGTCGGGGTGCTCATGTTCATCCCGGCGCTGGGGCTGGGCATCACCGTCGAAGGTTTGCTCGGCGCCGTGATGATCCTTCTCTTCGGCTTCTTGTTCGTGACCGTGTCGTCGCGGTTGACGGGCGAAATCGGTTCTTCCTCGAACCCAATCTCTGGCATGACGATCGCCACTTTGCTGTTAACCTGCGTCATCTTTGTCGCTGCCGGCAGAACGGGGCGTCCGTTCATGCTGACGGCGTTGACGGTAGCCGCCGTGGTGTGTATCGCCTCGTCGAACGGCGGCACGACTTCGCAGGACCTCAAGACCGGCTTTTTGGTCGGCGCCACGCCGCGCTGGCAACAATTGTCGATCCTGATTGGGGCCCTGACCTCGGCCCTGGTGATCGGCGGCACCATGCTGTTATTAGACTCCACCAGCACCCATTACACAAAAGAGGGGTTCTCGAAAGACGTGATTCTGCCGTTGGACAAGGAAAAAGCCCCGACCACCCAGGTGGGCAGGCCCTGGGACAAAAAAGATACTAACACCTATTACGTTGTCCACATTACCAAGGATAAGATCAAGGAGCTGGGAATCAATATCGACCCGGGCCGGTACCTGGTTGATGAACAGGGCAAGCCGCACTATCTCACCGATATTCCGATCGATCAGAAATCAAAAAAGGATGACTTCGGCAGCTTCGTGCGGGGCTTCACGGCGCCGCAGCCGGAGTTATTCCGATCCATCATCGAAGGCATCCTGGGGGGCACGCTGGAATGGGCTCTGTTCGGCATCGGCGCGCTCATCGCCATTTCCCTGGAGTTGGCCGGCGTCCGTGCCCTGCCCTTCGCGGTCGGCATGTATTTGCCCATCCAGCTGTCGATCCCGATCTTCATCGGCGGCCTGCTCCGGTGGGGGGCGGACAAATGGCGCGGGGTGTCCGCGTCGGAAGCCGAGACCGAGACCAGCCCGGGCGTGCTCCTTTCCAGCGGCTACATCGCCGGCGGAACTATTTGTGGTTTGATCATCGCCTTTTCCACCGTGCTTCCCTATACGATTAGCCGGGCCCTGGACGTTTCCCATGTCCTGGGCGAAAGCCGACTGGCCAGCGTTGAGGAAAAAAAAGTTGACGAATTCCAAAATAAAAAAGCCGAGATCGAAACAAAGGCTAAAGAGGCGGAAAAACTGGCCAAGGATGCCGAGTCGAAAAAGGCGATCGCCAAAGATAGCCAGCTGAAAATCAAGGCTTTGCAGAGCGAATACTGGCGCGAAGCCGTTGCCGCCAACGTGGGCAAAGCCAAAAAGGATGGTGAAAAGGAAGAAGCAGAAGCCAAAGACGCCGAGCAAAAGGAGGAACGGGCTGAAGAAACGCAGAAAGCCATCGACGGGATTCACAGCGAGTTCTGGCTGGATTCGCTGGGGGCCAAAACCTTGGCGGTGATCGCTTTCGCTTTTTTGTGCGGCTTTCTCTTCTGGCAAGGAATGCAGCGAACTCCCAAGGAGAGTCCCGTCCCGCCCCCGACCGGCCCCGACACCCGCTTCCGCGCCGAGGATTCCCGCTTCCGGGACGATAAATAAAATTCCCCAAGCCCCGAGGCGAGTCTGCGAGCCTCGGGGGTGGCGGGGAATAAAACCCCCGAGGCTCGAAGACTCGCCTCGGGGCTTGGAAAATGAAATGTTACTTGGGAACCACCCTGAATCCACAAGGAGAGGTGAAACATGAAACGGTCCTTGACAACTTTGACCCTGGTTAGCTTGATTGGGATTACGATGCAGCACTACTCCGCTCCCGCCGACGAGGGCCTGTGGCTGTTCAACAATCCGCCACGCAAAATCCTCAAGGAAAAGTACCAATTCGAGTTCCCCAAGGGCTGGCTCGAACACGTGCAAAAGGCCTCCGTCCGTTTCAACAGCGGCGGCTCCGGCTCGTTCGTCTCCGCCGACGGCCTGGTCATGACCAACCACCACGTCGGCCTCGGCGCCCTGCAAAAACTCAGCTCCAAGGAGAAGGACTACGTCAAGGACGGCTTCTACGCCAAAACTCTTGAGGAAGAATACAAGGCCGTGGATGAGGAGCTCAACGTCCTTATAGAGATTGTGGACGTCACCAAGCAAGTCAAGGCGGCGGTCACCAAGGACCTGACGGCGGAGCAGGCCTTCGAGGCCCGCCAGGCGGTCATCGCCAAGATCGAGAAGGAATCGGAGGATAAGACCGGCTTGCGCAGCAACGTCGTCACCCTTTACCAGGGCGGCCAGTATCACCTGTATCGCCTCAAGCGCTACACCGACGTGCGCCTGGTCTTTGCCCCGGAACAGCAAATCGCCTTTTTCGGCGGCGATCCGGACAATTTTGCCTACCCGCGTTTCGACCTCGACTGCTGTTTCTTCCGTGTTTATGAGGACGGCAAGCCCGCCAAGATCGACCACTACTTGAAATGGAGCAAGGCCGGGGCCGGGGAAAACGACCTGGTGTTCGTTTCCGGCCATCCGGGCAAGACGGACCGGCTGACCACGGTGGCCGAGTTGGAGTACCTGCGCGACAAGGGTTATCCCTTCCTCATGCAACGGCTGAATCGCTGGGAAGTGATGCTGACGATCTACAGCCAGCGTGGCGAGGATTTCGAGCGCAAGTCCAAGGACTTCCTGTTCAGCGTGGCCAATAGCCGCAAGGCGCGCGACGGCGGCCTGGCGGGTTTGCAGGATCCGGCGGTCATGGCCCAGAAAAAAGTCTACGAAAAGTCGCTGCGCGACGCCGTCGCCAAAGACCCCGCACTGAAAGACGCCGCCGACGCCTGGACCGTCATCGAAAAGGTGCAGAAAATCCGGGCCGCCAACATTCGCCGCTACACCTTGCTGGAAGCCGGCGCCGCTTTCAACACCACCCTCTTCGGATATGCCCGCACTCTGGTCCGGGCGGCCGACGAGTTGGCCAAGCCCAACGAAAAACGCCTTGCGGAATTTTTTGAATCCGATCGCAAATCCCTGGAGCTGCGGCTTTTTTCCAAGCGGCCGCTTTACCCGGATTACGAGTTGGCCAAGCTGACCGACTCGCTGAGCTGGCTGACGGAGCAACTCGGCTTCAAAGATCCGCTGGTGCAGAAAGTGCTGGCCGGCCAATCCCCGCGCCAGCGCGCCGCCGAGCTCATCAACGGCACCAAGCTCTTCAAGGTCCAGGAACGGAAAAAACTCTATGAGTTCTGTAAGGCGGTCATCGCCGATTCCACCGATGCCATGATTCAGCTGGCCAGGCTCGTCGATGCGGAGGCCCGCAAGGTCCGCAAGATTATCGAAACCCAGATCGAGGAACCCAAGCGCCAGGCCTACGACAAGATCGCCCGGGCCAAGTTCGCCGTCGAAGGCACCAACACTTATCCCGACGCCACCTTCACCCTGCGGCTGTCGTTCGGCGCGGTCAAGGGCTACGAGGAAGACGGCAAGCATGTCCCCTTCCAGACCACCTACACCGGCTTGTACGAGCGGGCCAAAGAGCAGAAATACAAGGCGCCGTTTGATTTGCCCGAACTCTGGCTGAAACGCAAAGGCAAGCTGAACCTCAACACGCCGTTCAACTTCGTGTGCACCACCGACATTATCGGCGGCAACTCCGGCAGCCCGGTAGTAAACCGTGAGGGCGAAGTGGTGGGCCTGATTTTCGACGGCAACATCCAGTCCCTGGTTTGGGACTTCTTGTACACGGAGACGCAGGCCCGCGCGGTGGCGGTGTGCTCGCCGGCCATCGTCGAAGCCCTGCGGGCCGTGTACGATGCGCCGGGTCTGGCGGAGGAGCTGGTGAATGGGCGGCGGGGGGAAAGAAAATAACCAGGTTATTTTTGGGAGAAGGCGATGGCTTCTGTTCCAATTGCTGTTGGGATGTCCCTCTGCGATTATGTCATCATCAAAGGGAAAACGGGAAAACCGTCTTTGATTGGGTGTTTCACCACCCTCCGGTCTTCCCTGTTTCCCGTGGTTGTTCCTCTGTTTTCAGTTTTTTCAACGCTTGCGGATGGGATGGGAGATGTTACAATGGATTTGATGGTATCTCGTTTGACAAATGGGGAGGAAATTTATACTCACAGGGGGATAATCCATTTTCTGGACAAACTCCAAGAAGTTTATTACCATGTTCGGTTGGGCAATCTCTCCTTTTTGACACCAGGAGTTTATCAGTTCACCTTGCTCGGAAATAGAGAATGGATAGCTCACCGAAAACTACAGGTAAAACAAATTGAGGAGGAATGAGTTATGGAAAACTCCAATGCGGACCATTCGGCTGAACCTTTGGTTACCACGGAATCGTTAAACGTGACTTTGATTTCCCACGAGGTCACGTGCGAGTTGAACGTTCGACCCCTTCCCCCGGAGTTATTGAAGGAAATAATGAAGGAACACCGGCCGCGCAGGCCTTCGGAACCGCCTCAACCGGACAAAAAGGAGCCTTGAAACAGCTGCGGAACAGAGTGGGCGGCAACCTCGGGAATGACCAAGCCCAGCACAATTCTTCTCAACCAGAATTGCCTATTAAAAGAGAGGGCTGGGAAAGCGGACGGTTACCCCGGGCCTCTGCCACCGCCCGCACCAGCCGTTCGACCTCTTCCGGGCGCTGATTGACCCAGGCCGGCGCCCAGATGCGATGGATTGACCAACCGAGTTCTTGCAGCACTTCCTGACGGAGGCGGTCCCGGTCGGTGACGGTGGGGAGCGCGTGATATATCGGGCCGTCGAATTCAATCCCCAAAAGATAATTGCCCGGCGCTTCCGGATCGACCACGCCGATCTCGACGCGATTCGGGCTCGAGCCGACGAGCGGCACCGCTTCATAGCCGCGGCGGTTCAATTCCTGAAGGACATCGGTGAGCAGGGAATGCGTTTCCGGGACCTCGCCGGCGGTAACTCCCTGGCCATTTGCGGCGGCGTATTCCAGGAAAAGGCGCAAGGCTTGCACGTGGGGGGGCGCCCCTTTCAGGTTGAGGTCTTCGGGCCGGAGCGCGCTGACCACCAGCAGATGTCGGCGGGCGGCGGTCACAGCCGCCATCCAGGGCGCGGGGCTGACCGCGGTAAGCAAGCGAAAATCGGGGAGGCGCTTGTCGCCATCGCGGCCCAAGGCGAGACTGAATACCATCACCTCACGATCCTCGCCGGCCGTCCCGCCGGGGCCTTGGGCAAAAAAACCTTCCGAGCCATTCGCATCGACGGCTTTTTCCAGCTCCGGGTTTTTCTCGAGCCGGTTTTCTATCTCCTCGGCAATGGCCTCGACCTGGGCCGTGGTGAAAGCGGTCACGCCGAGCGATTGTTCCGGGTGGGTTCGCCAGTGATCCAGAACCAGATCGGCCACGACCTGAGCCTCACGCCGATTATTCAGGTTTTTGCCGTCGAAAAGACCGTCGGCGACATGGCGCAGCGACACGGCGGGATGATCGTGCGGCCGGGCGGCGGGAAAGGTCCGCAGTTCCTGGTCGTAGACATGGACGTTGGCGAAAGCCGCCAGAGATTCGTCGGCGCCGCGGTAATCGGTGGTCAGGGACCGTACCGGCAGGCCGGCCTTCGCGCAGGCGGCGAGCAACGGCACCGCACCTGGGATCAAGTCGCCATCCCGATCGGAAACGCCGGCCAGGGGAGGGTCGCCCAGGACAATCACTTGGCGGCCGCGGTAGATGGCGGGAAGAGAATCTTCCACGGCGATCTGTCCCGCTTCCTCCACGATCACCACATCAAAGGGAATCTTATCCGCCGCTAACAGCTTGCTGACCTGCCACGGACTGGCGAGCACGCAGGGTTTTAATTGCAGAAGGAGATTGGGAACCTCGCGGAAAAGGGTGGCCAGGTCTGCCGGAGAATTTTTGTCGGCGTGTTGCAGCAGAAGGGCGCCTTCCGATCCCGGGGCGACCGGCTCGGATCGAGGCCGCTGATTTTCAACCTTTTTGGCGATCCACCGAGCGGTGGCCCCAAGCCACTGGCGATCGAGGGCGCGGAATTCCGCCAATACCTGTTCGTGGTCGTGGCGGCGAAAGGTCGCCAGAGCGGGATCTTGTTTGCTCACCGCCGCGAGCCAGCTTGTCAGAAAAGCCTTGGTGAACAGAGGCAGCAGCTGGTACGGAGCCGGCCGGTTGGCTTGCACCGCTTCCCAGAAAGCGCCCAGGCCCAGGTGGGCGAAGCGCTGCGGCAGCTTCCGCCAGTCGATCCAGTCGGCGATCTCGGCAACACGGTCGCGCAGGGTCGCCAGCCGTTGCCTGGCGACATCCTGTGGATGATCGCCCAGGCGTTTGCCCTCCAGCAGGAGGCCGGGTGCCTCGAAGCGAAGTTCCAGGCTGTGCAGGGCATGGTCATACTGTTCTTTGGCGTGGCGCAGGTCGCGGGCCGACGGCATGGCGCCACCGCCTCCGATCAGTTCGACGAGGGGTGCCGGCAGGAGGGGTTCCTGGATGGCCTGTTCCTTGAATAACTCCCGGAGGCGGCGAACCCATTGCAGAGTCTTGGTGAGGGCCTCCCAGTTGGTGGACAGGCCCTGGAAGGCGGCGCCCAGCCGCTGGCTCCACCGGGCCGCTTCACTTTCCTGAGATGCTTCGAAGTTACGCACTTCCTCGGCTTCCTTGAGATCCGCAACCAAGGTGACGGCATCGGGCGGCGGGGCCGGCGCCTTGGTCAACACCGGATCGGTCAAGCTGCCGAACTGATTCAGACTGATTTGCAGGTCGCGGCCATAGTTATTCAGGGCGGACAAGGCGCACTCTTCCAGCGGCCGGCCGGTGCCGGGCAGACTGTCCATCGGCAAATAATCCCCCAGGTCGTGCGTGGTGTGCAACCAGGCGCTCAGCGAATCGTGCAGGCGCTTGGCGGCGGCCCGGACCTTCTCGGGCGCCGGCGTGGGGGAACATAATACGTCGAGAAAGCGGGCGGGCAGCGTGGCACAGCCCAGCAGGCGCACCAGCTCGACCGCCTCGGCGGCCACGCGCGTGGCCCGCTCGGCGGCTTCGAAGTCGGTTTCCAGCCCTTTCTCATAACGTCCCAAGATGGGCTGCCGCTGGGGGCCTTCGCTTTCCAAGCGGGCCTTTTCCACGACCAGATGGCGTGCTTCGTCGATGTCCTGGGCTGCCGTGGCCGGATACACCAGGGCGCGGGTGCGTCGCCGGATGGTCCGCCGATCGCGGCGAAAACTTGGATTGAACACCCGCAACCAGTTCTGGTAAGGCCCGGCGAAGCCCGCGGCCATCCGGTCCAGTTCCAGCTCGAATAGGTTTTCCGTATAGGTTTCCAGCAGTTTCCGCCGGCGTGCATGATAGTCCACGAAGGCCGGCTTGCAGGCGGCGATCAACTTGCGGGCTTCTTCCAGGGCCTGCGGATTGTGGGCCCAGGAGCGTTCGGGGGGATTGTCGGATTGGCACAGGTTGGCCAGGCGGAGGAGTTGCCGCAAGGTGGCGGGCGAAGGATCGGTCCCCTCACCTTTGCCTTTCCCCTCCGAGGCGGCGGCGGTCCCGGCGCCGGGCGGTAAGGCCACGGCCAGCCATTTTTCCAGAGTCCGTGCCTCGGCAATCCAACCGGGGATGCGTTTTTGCGTGTCGGCGGCCCAGCCACGCAATGCCTGCTGATGGGTCAACAAGCCGGCGCCGCGGTCGTCGCCCGGGGCCGCCAGCGGCACCGCCGTATGCCAGGCCCCGGCCACGCGCGCGGCGGTTCCATCCGGCAAGTGCCACAGGCCCGGTCCGTACCGCGCGGTCAACGGCGCGCGGGCCTGGCCCAGCCGCTGATATTGCTCGCCGCATTGGGCCAGGTCCTGTGCCAGCCGGTCCAGGTCCGGGTCGGGCAGCCAGGCGGCCGGCACTTTGCCCGGCAGGGCGTCCAGGGTTTCGGCCACTTTCAAGAGCCAGGGAATGAAGCCGGAAGCGCCGATCCGGTTGCCGTAATTCTTGGCGACCTCGACCAGGCGATCGAGGCGGGCCTGGACCTTGTCGATCAGGCCGACGACTTCTTCGCGAAGCTGCTGGTTATAGCGCTCGGCCTTGAACCCTGCCCAGAGGAGATCGCGTTGGCCGTGAATTTGTCCAAGTTGCTCTAACCGGGCCAGGGCTTGTCGCGCCTCCTCCAGCCAGGATGGAGAAAGTTCGGCGACGACCAGGATAGTGTCGCTGTCCTCGGCATCTTGCCGCAGTAGCGGCATGCCCAACGGCACCAGGGGGAGCGAAGCCAGCGGGGCCAGTTCCGTCAACGCCGACCAGGCCGAGCGGCGTAACGGCTCGCGGACAGCGTGTAGGGCCTGGACATAGCCGGCCAGGTAATCGCGTTTTTGTTTCAGCACGCCGGGGTCCGGCGGTGTAGTCCCTGTGGAGAGTGGAGAGTGGAGCGCGGAGGGTGAAATGGTCGCAGTCCGCGCTTCACTCTCCGCGCTACCATGCGCATCAGTCCCACCCGCCCCCACACGCGGGGGTGAAATGGTCGCAGTCCGCGCTTCACTCTCCGCGCTCCACTCTCCACTCTCCACTGGGGTGAGAGGTTGCTGGCGGAAACACCGCAATAGTTCCTCCACCACCTGGGCCGGCCGGGCCCGGTCGCTGTGCAGTTCCAGGCAGAAATCGCCGAGCCCGACCTGGCCCAGCCGCTGGCAAATGACGTGCAGGGCCGTCCTCTTCGGGCTGATGCACAGCACCCTTTTGTCCCGGGCCAGGCAATCCGCAATGAGATTGACAATGGTCTGCCTTTTTCCGGTTCCGGCCGCCCCGTGAATGACCAAATGGTGGCCCCGGACCGCCGCTTCCAGACACAGCCGCTGGCCGGCGTCGGCATCCACGACCCAGTAGCACGTGGCCGGGTCCTGGACCGCATCCAGCTCTTCCTCCTCGGGCAGGGCCGATCCGGCCAGCGCGTCGCGCAGGGCAGGATGGGTTTCTCCGGCCAGGGCACGTACCAGCGGATGCGCCGCCACGACCTCGCCGTGGTCGCGCAAATCGTGATAAAAGTCTCCTTTGAAGGGCGGAAAGCGGCGGAGCAGAACCGTGTTGTCAACGCGCCAGCCCGCCAGGCCGGCAATGGCGGTTTGCACGCCGCCCAAGAAAGCCACCAACGAAACTTCGTCCCAGGCCGCTGGGGCGGCGGGCAGGGTAAACTGAAACTCCTCCTGTAATTTCAGGGCCAGGGCGGGATTGACCATCGGCCATTCGCCCGCGGGTTCAAGCAAGAAAGGATCGGCCACGGCATTCCGCCGCAACATTACCGAGAGCAGTACCAGGGGGGAGCGGTAAGTTTCCTGGTTCTCCGTGTCGCGCCACTCGAGTACGCCAAAGGCCAGATACAAACCTCGGGAACCGTGCTGGCGGAATTCGTTTTGCGAACGCCTGTACAAAGTCGTCCAGATCTGGCGGAGGCGCCTGCGGTCCAGGCCGCCGCACACCAACTCATCGCCCTCGGACGAAGGCTGGCCCTTGGCCGGCACCCCCCCCTGGGCCCCCCCTTGGTAAGGGAAAGAGTCGCTCGGCGGCATCCCGAACCGCCACGCTTGCCGGCCCTGAACAAGTCGGCCAAACACGGTGCCCAGGCTCGGCTGGGAAACAACCAGGCCATCGTCCTGACGAGGAGGCAATGACAGCCATGGATTGCCGCTGGACAGATCGAGCAGCCGGTCCCGCCATTGTTGCAGCGCCAGTTCCACGGACGAAGCCATTGCACGCCCTCGCTTGCCGTCGGGAAATTCCCCCGGCCAAGATACCAGCCCGGAAAACCTCCATCAAGGAACCGCACCGGCCTTTTGATTGTAAAACGCGGCGGCGGGATTGCCCCATGG
The DNA here is from genome assembly GCA_964518515.1 of uncultured Alcaligenaceae bacterium. Lineage (GTDB taxonomy): Bacteria > Planctomycetota > Planctomycetia > Gemmatales > Gemmataceae > CAZFGM01. Next base: position 38,555 of record CAZFGM010000001.1, read on the forward strand.
AGAATTCGATAAAAGCGCGGAGAGACTGGCCAAAGGGTTGATGGGACCGGCAGGGTTTTCCCAGATTACCTTCCGCCGCTTGCGGCTTTAACGCGCAGGCCTCAAAGCGGTGGAAATTATTGGGAGTCAACCGGGTCAGGGCGGTGTCGCGTTCGACAACCGGGCTGCAGCCCTACCCCGGTGCATTCTCCAATCGCTTCGGGGCCATTGCCGTGTCGTGCGCCAGGTAGCGCATGCCCATCAGCCAGAACACTCCGCCGATCAGCACCATCGCCGAGACAACGATGAAGCCCCGTTCGTAGTGGTTTTCCTTGCCGATCAGCAGGCCGAGGATCGGCGGCGAGATCACGTCGCCGAACAGGTGAATGATGAAGATGTTGATGGCGAACGCCGATGCGCGGATGGAAGGATGCGTCACGTTCGCCAGGATCGTGTTGGTCGGCCCGGTATTGAATAAAAGGCAGAACACGGCGAGCGTCAGCGGCACCCAGGCCAGCGGAAAGGGCGTGTACAAAAACAACAGGACGAACGGGAAGCCGGCCAGCATCGCCAGGCCGGAGACGAGGAAGTAGGAGCCACTGAAGCGCGGCTTGAGCCAGTCGCCGGCCATTCCTCCCAGAAGCGTCGCGCTCAACCCGGTCACGACGAGGATGATGCCGAACAGCGTGACGGCGCTGGCCGGAAGGCCCCGATGTTCCTCCAGGTAGGCCGGCATCCACCAGGCGATGCCCCCGAGCGCGAACGTCATCGCGGTCATGCCGATCGTGCAGAACACGTAGGAGGGTGTGCGCAAGAGAACGAGATAGTCGTTGCGCGTCAGTTTGCGGGTGGTGACGGCGGCGTCGGCCTGGCCGCGCGGCGGCTCGGGCATCTTCAGGCACAGGACGGCCAGCAGCAAGCCCGGGGGCACGACGAGAAAAAACGCCCATTCCCAGCCGAGCGGCCCCTTGACGGCTGAGCCCAGGACGTAGCCCAGGGCGCTGCCGACCGGAATCGCCGCGTAGAACCACGCCAGGACGCTGCCGCGCCGCTGGACCGGGTACAAGTCCGAGATGACCGTCGGAGCGACGGGACCGTAAGCCGCCTCGCCGACCCCGACGAAGCAGCGCGTCAGGAACAGAATGGCGAAGGTGGCCGCCAGCCCGGAGGCCCCGCTGGCCAGGGTCCAGACCGCGACGCCGATCGCCACCAGAAACCAGCGCGCGGTACGGTCGGCCAGCCAGCCGAACACCGGCGACAGCAGCATGTAGCAGACCAGGAACGCCATCGCCAGGCAACCGGTCCAGAACTTGGGGTTGTCGTTGAGGCCCAGCCAGAACGCCGCTCCCGGATTGTCGGCAGAGAGGTAGTGCTTGCGGATCTCGGGCTCGACGGCGGAGAGTACCTGGCGATCGATGTAGTTGAACAGGTTGATCGCCAGCAGCAGGAGCAGAGCACTTCGTGCCCCCGGCAAGGCCGACGTCTGAGGACCGGGCGCGCTCATGGAATCCTCCCACTTCGCCGCTCGCCGTTCGACCGGACGAAATATGGGCCAGAGCCTACCATGATTGCTGGAAGGGGGACAGAGGAATAGCAAGATCTGGCGGGTTTATTCTCGACGCCGATAAGATTACGAGCCGCCGGGTTTATCCCGGCGGTGTCGTCCGGGAGACCTTTCCAGCTCAATTCCCCTTTTTCAGCAGGAACAGCCAGCCTTGTTTGCTGTCGAAATCGGTAGGCCGTTTCTTGCGGTCGGCGGTTGTGCATAGCTTCAGGGTGTCGCCTTCGAGCAGATAAATGCCGGTATCGTAAGGGGAAAAAATGTCCTTGCCTTCCCGGTAATCCAGCAAGGCGGGTTTCTGGGAGGCGTCGAGGGTGAAGGTGCCCTTGCCCTGGATTTTCTTGCCTTTTTGGATCGTCAACTGATCGCCCTGGAAAATCAGGTGCAGGTCCTTTACTTCTTTGGCGTCGCGTTTTTTGCCGTCGAATTCCAGGGCAAGGACCTTCCAGGTCCCTTCCAGGAGGGTGGGCTCGGTTTTTTTCGGCGGCGGCTTGTCTTTCTTATCTTTGTCCGGGTCTTTTTTGTCCTTGTCCTGGGCGGCGACGCCACCCAACACGACGCACATGAGGATG
>CAZFGM010000002.1:0-37151 GCA_964518515.1 uncultured Alcaligenaceae bacterium
CCAGCCAAACTCTGCCGAAACTGACCGCCGGAAGCGCCAAGAGCGAAGCCATCGCTCAACCGCCGGCCGTCCAGAATCCCCACCAGGGCTGCGGCCCGCTCGGCTGCGACTGGAACGGCTGCGATCACGGCCGCGGCGGCAGCTTCCTCGCCGGCGGCGGCATCTACTACATCCAGCCCAATTTCGAAACCAACCCGGCCTTCGGGGTTTCCAAAACCACCGGCACCACTTCCACCTTCCGCCAGGTCGATTTCACCTACGGCCTGGACGTGGCCCCCCTGGCGTGGATCGGTTACCTGAGCGAGTGCGGCTTCGGCGGCCGCGTCCGCTGGTTCCAGTATGACCAGGGTTCGTCGATCAACGTTTCTCCGCAAACCGGCGAAACGCTCACGCCGGCCGACCCCCTCAATATTAGTAGTAGCATTCCTGGGGGAATCCCCGGCTTTACAGACACCACGAAAAAGTTCACTTTCGAAAGCGGACTGGCCGTTAACGTGTGGGACTTCGAAGCGATGCAGCATATTGAATGCGGCCACTGGGATCTGCTGCTGGCCGGCGGCCTGCGCTATGCCCACGTGGCCCAGAATTACGTGGCCGCCACCAACAGTACGATTACGGTTTTTATCCCAACCACAACGCTAGTCCGGCCGGAAATTCGCTCCGGGCACAACTTCAACGGCGCCGGCCCGACCGTGGCTCTGGACGCCCGCCGCCACCTCGGCAACGGCGGCCTGGCCCTGTACGGCAGCAGCCGCTTCTCGATTCTGTTCGGCAGCGGCGAGGAAATCGCCCAGGGCTTTCTCTTCAGCCCGACCACGGGGGCCCTGCTGGCCCAGGCGATTAACAGCCGCGAGCAGTCCGACGTGCTGCCGATCGGCGAGCTGGAAGTGGGCGTCGAGTTCGGCCGCGATCTGGATGACAACGGCAGCCGCGCCTTCTTGCAGCTCGGCCTGGTCGGCCAGGTGTACTTTGGCGGCGGCAACGCCACCAACATCGAAAGCATCTTCACCCAGGGCGCCGACGGCACCAATAACTTCGGCTTCGTCGGCCTGGTGCTCCGCGCCGGCTTGACCTACTAACAACACGAAAACCCCGCGGCTTTTGCAGGAACCCAAAGCACGGCCTCTTTTCGGGGGCCGTGCTTTTTTTTCTAGCCACCTTGCCACCTTAAACTGGGAAAGAAAAAAAGGTAGCGGGGCCATAACGACCTAAATAGATCGGTTTTTTTCATTTCCCGCCCGTCAGCACAACCCCGCCTGATTCTGGTCGATGCCCGCAATCGCCTCTGCGCATCCGCCAGCGCTGAAATGCCCGGCCCGAAAATAAACGGGTGATTTTCCCCAACTTAGCTGGCAAGGTTTTTAACTGGTATTTACAATGGGAGAATAGGAATTGGTTTTTTTTTCAGCCACACCCGGCAGCGGAAGGAAAAACACATGACCTGGACTCCTGAAAAACTCCAACAAATACCTGAAATATACCGGGATTTCATGTTGACTTTGAAACCCGTTATCGATTCGCGCGACCACCACGTCGTGTTAAAGATCAACGGCATTCCTTTCGGCATGATTTTTGATTTCATTACCTCGAAACACCCACTGAATGTTGAGCAAATCCACCAATTGGCCCATAATCTGGAAGTGCAAGATTATATTCACAGGGATGAACTTGGTTTTTATACACCCACGCCAAAAGGAGAAGATCTAATCTTGGCCCTGAACGGAGTTGACAGCGAGGTTGCTTCCCAGGTGCCGCCGTTGCCCCAATTCTAGGAGCCGGGAATGGCCAAACGTCGGCCTCCTCTATTCGTCGAGCAGAATCTTGCCGACTTGAAGTTTGCCTTTTTCATTTCTCATGTCGGTGAAGATGCCGCGGCGGTAGCTCAGGTCAAGGCCGCCATCGAGGCGCGTTCCGGGCGTGGCGGCCGGCCTGGGTTGGCCTGTTTCCTCGATGTTCACACCTGGCCCTTTGGCAATGAAAATATCGGGGTGATTAAAGAATTTCTTCTCAAATCCGCTTTTATGATCGCTTGGGTGAGTCCCCAGTATCTGGCCACGACGCGCGGTTGGGTATGGGTGGAACTGGCCTTCGCCAATTTGATTGAAATAAGTCGAAATCGGCCTTGGGGCTATCCCCGACATCCGTTCATTGCTCCGGTTTTTCTCCCCGGGGTCACTGTCAATCACCTCGAAAGGACACCATTGTTAGATTACTGGCAAAGAAAACTGCTGCTTACCACCAGGGAAATCTCGACGGAGGAGATCGCTCATAAGTTGGTGGATTTTTATGAGCAGGAGTTCCGAAAACTTCATTCGGAAACCTAAATCCCCCATTTTGTCCTATGAAAATCGTCGATATCCGTCTCACCGGCCTGTCCGGCGGCACCGTCGAAGGCGGCTGGGCCGACGAGCTCAAACCCGAGGACGACATCAACACCATCGTCGAGGTCGTCACGGACGAAGGCCTGATCGGCGTCGGCAGCGCCATGACCGGCAAGGCCCTGGTGGCGGCTGGGGTGAAACTGCTGCGGCCTCTGCTCCTCGGCGAGCGGGCCGACGAGCCGGCGCGGGTCACGGAGAAACTGCGGCAGAGCACCTTCTGGCAGGGCCGCGGCGGCGCCGTCGAGCACGCCATCAGCGGCCTCGACCTCGCTCTGTGGGATTTGTTCGGCAAGATCACCAGCCAGCCCGTCGCTCGTCTCCTTGGCGGCTATTACCGCTACAAGATCAAGCCCTACGGCTCGATGCTGTTTGACGAGCCGGGGCCGCTGCGGGAAAAACTGCACCGCGCCTTGGCCCGCGGCTTTAAAGCCATCAAGCTCGGCTGGCGGCCCTTCGGCCGCCGCGACCACAAGACCGATGAGCTGCTGGTCAAGACCGCCCGCGACGCGGTCGGCCCCGACGTGGAACTCATGGTCGATGCCGGCGGCAGCGAACAATTCTGGCCGCACGGCTACAAGTGGGCCCTCGAAACCGCCAAGATGCTCGCCGACTACAACATCGTCTGGTTCGAGGAAGCCTTACCCCCCGATGATCTGGAAGGCTATATCGAGCTGCGCCGCCACTCGCCCGTGCCGATCGCCACCGGCGAGGTGCTGACGCGCCGCCAAAGTTTCCGCCCGTTTCTCGAGCGCCACGCCGTAGACGTCATCCAGCCCGATTGCACCAAGTGCGGCGGCCTGACCGAGGCCTGCCGCATCGCCTGGATGGCCTATGAGCACAATATCCTGTACGTGCCGCACGGCTGGAACACGGCGATCGGACTGGCCGCGGATTTGCACCTGACGGCGGCGCTTCCCGTGGCTCGCTACGTCGAATACCTTACCCCCTCCCCCTACATCGACGAGATCATTACCGAACCCTTCCAGGCCGATGCGGAGGGGATGTTGACCGTCCCTGACAAGCCAGGGCTAGGAATCGAACTGAACAAGGAGGCTTTGAAGCGCTACGGGTTCTAGTTCTACTGATTACTGCGCGGCTAATGAATGTGGCGGCGGTTTTCAACCGGCCGAATCGGCAAGTTAAAAACTTGCCGCCACATTATCCGCGCAGCTCCCAATAGTCTAGTGTCCTGTTAAACTTCGATTGACGGGCAAAACTGTTGATTTGCCAGGCATTTTTGATATTGGGCAGTCCGTGACCAGGTGCTTGCCGCTCGGCGGCAAGAAGTGGAGCGGCTGCAATATCAAGCCCGTTTGGCGGACCGTCAATTCCAGCGCTCGGATCCCGACAACCGGCTGGTCACCGGCGAGCTGGAACGCCGATGGGAGGAAGCGCTGCGTGCCTGCAAGGAAGCCGAGGAGCGCCTGCGCGAGGAACAGGCTCACGCCTCATGCTTGGCCATTCCTGCCGACCTGCTGGAACAGTTGAAAGATTTCTGCCTCCGTGCCCCAAAGATTTCGCCGCCTCCATTCGGTGACCAGGGCGCTCATTGGCGTCCCTGGACCCCGGCAAGGGAAGCTCGTCCCGGTCGGGTGGGGGGGTGGCGCGATGCCTTCAATTGCGGCAGCGCCCGGTGACATCCGACCGAATGGTCAGTGGCCAGTGGTCAGTGGCCAGTGATAAAATGACCGCATGACGCGCTATCTCATCGGCATCGACCTGGGCACGACCAACAGCGCCCTGGCCTATATCGATGTGCAAGCGCCGCGTTCCGGACGAACGCCGGCGATTCACATCTTTGCCACTCAACAGCTGGTCAACCCCGGCGAGGTCAAGCCGCGCGAGTTACTGCCGTCGTTTCTGTACCTGCCGGGACAACACGATTTGCCGCCGGGGGCGACGGCCTTGCCCTGGGAGGCGCGGTGTCCTTATGTCGTGGGTGAATTCGCCCGCAATCAGGGAGCGCGCATTCCGGGCCGGCTGGCGACGTCGGCCAAGTCGTGGCTGTGTCACGCCGGCGTCGATCGCTCGGCGCCGTTGTTGCCGTGGAGCGCCCCGCCGGATGTGCCGCGCGTCTCGCCCGTGGAAGTGTCGGCCCGCTATCTGCGCCACATGGTCGAGAGCTGGAACTACGCCATGGCCAAGGAGGCCCCAGACCTTCGCCTGGGAAAGCAGGCGGTGGTCCTCACCGTGCCGGCGTCGTTCGATGACATGGCCCGCTCGCTGACCGTGGAGGCGGCCCGGCAAGCGGGCCTGGAAAACTTGACCCTGCTGGAAGAGCCGCAGGCCGCCTTCTACTGCTGGCTGGCCACGCATTCCACCAAGGAGGCAGCCCAGATCAAGCCGGGGCACCGCTGCCTGGTCATCGACGTCGGCGGCGGCACCAGCGATTTCAGCCTGATCCTGGCCATCGAACAGCAGGGCGAGATCGGCTTCGTCCGCCAGGCGGTCGGCGATCATTTACTCTTGGGCGGCGACAACATGGACCTGGCCCTGGCCAAGTTCGTGGAGGCCAAGCTGCCGGCCGCCGGCCGGCTCGACGCCGCCCAGTACGCCATGCTCACCCAGGCCTGCCGCCAGGCCAAGGAAAACCTGCTGGCCCCCAAGGCGCCGGCCAAGTCCACCGTGACGGTCATGGGCCGCGGCCGGCAGGTCATCGGCGGCGCTCTGCATGCCGACCTCACCCCCGCCGACGTACAGCAAGTCTTGATCGACGGCTTCTTGCCGCCGGTGGGCCGCGATGACGAACCCCGGCGCGGCGCCCGCGCCGGCTTGCACGAGATGGGCTTGCCCTACGTCAGCGATCCGGCCATCACCCGCCACCTGGCCGCCTTCCTCAAAGCCCATGCCGTCGAGCGCGGAGCGCCAAGCGCGGAGCGCCCCGCTCCGCGCTCCCCACTCCCCGCAGGACCGGAAGCCATCCTGTTCAACGGCGGCGTCTTTCAACCGCAGATTCTCCGCGACCGCGTCGTCCAGGTCATGCATCACTGGTTCGACGCCGCCGGCTCTGCTTGGAAGCCGCTGGTGCTGACCAATCCGTCGCTCGACCTGGCCGTGGCCTGGGGCGCCGCCCACTATGCCTGGCTGCGACATACCGGCGGCCGGCGCATCGGCGGCGGCATCGCTCGCTCTTATTACATCGCCGTGGCGGACGGTGAGAGCGCGGGAGCGCGGGAGCGTGAGAGCGCAGGAAAAGGATCTGCTCTTCCCGGCGCTTCCACTCTGCCACCCTCTCACCCTCTCACCCTTGTCTGCGTCGTTCCCCAGCACCTCGAGGAAGGCCACGAGATTACCCTGCAGCAACCCGAGCTGGAGCTGGCTCTCGGCCAACCGGTGGTGTTTCCCCTGTACACCTCGACGGTGCGCGAAGACGATAAAGCCGGCGATTTGCTTCAAGTCGCACCCGAGCAGCTTTTGCAACTGCCGCCCTTGCACACCATTCTCCGTGGCGGCAAACGCAGCGGCACCAAACGCGTGCCCGTCACCCTGGCCGCCAAGTGTACCGAGATTGGAACCCTGGAACTCTACTGCGTCGCCAAAGAAGGCGCCAACCGTTGGCGGCTCGAATTCAACGTCCGCGACATCGTCAAGGATCAATTACTGGAGGGGGAAAGGGACGAGGAGCGCCCGGAAAAAACCGTGACCGATGTCTTGCCCGAGAACCAGGTGCAGGAAGCGGCCCGACTGATTCGCGCCACCTATTCCGCTGCCGGCGATGCTCCCGCCCCGCAAGACCTGACGAAGGCCCTGGAAGCCGCCTTCGACGCCCCGCGGCACCATTGGCCGACCGGGCTGTGCCGCCGGCTGTGGGATTTCCTCGCCGAGGTCGCCGACCAGCGCCGCCTATCGCCCGGCCATTTCAGCCGCTGGTATCATCTCGTCGGCTACTGCCTCCGTCCCGGGTTCGGCGATTCCCTCGATCTCTTCCGCGTCGAGCAGTTGTGGAAACTGCTCCATGCGCCGGCCCGTGAGCCGGCCAAAGGCGGGAAAGCCCCGGCCCCGCGCCTCCTCGATAGCGGCGCCGACTTCTGGATCATGTGGCGGCGCGTCGCCGGCGGGCTCAGCCCGCAGTACCAGGCCACGCTATTCAATCGCCTGCGTTCCGTCCTCATGCCGGCCAAGGGAAAAGCCGTTTACAAACCCGGTGCCAACGAGCTGGCCGAGATGTGGCGGGCCGCCGCCAGTCTCGAACGCCTCGACGTCAAGCAGAAAGAACAGCTCGGCCAGACCGTGCTCAAGTCGTTGCGCCGCAGCCCGGCCCCGACTTACGGCTTCTTCGCCTTGACCCGGCTCGGCGCCCGCGTGATCCTGTACGGTCCCCTCAACGCCGTGGTTCATCACCAGCTCGCGGAAAGTTGGCTCGACGCCATTCTGCCGTTCACCCCGGGCAACGACAGCGAGCGATTGGCCTGGGGCTTTTGCCTGACCCAGCTCGCCCGCAAGAGCGGCCAGCGTGCTCTGGACGTGGACGACGACCATCGCGCCAGCGTGTTGCAGGCGTTGAATTCGCAAGCGGTGCCGGGGCACTGGATCCGCATGGTCGAGGAAGTGACCGAGCTGGAAGGTGAAGAACAGAGCCAGATGTTCGGCGAATCGCTGCCGATCGGCTTACGCCTGGTCCGGCCGCAGGAATAATTGTCCGCAGGAATAATTCCCATGATCGTCCTCCACTGCTGGAATGCCGCGGAACACAAGGGCCAGACCCTGAATGCCCAGGCTCTGGCCAACCGCCTGGAAGAATTGCGCGCCACCGACCAGATGCTCTGGATCGACCTGGCCGATCCCACGCCCGAGGAGGAACGCCTGGTTTTCGAGCAGTTCTTGCCGGTTCATTATCTGACCCTGGAAGACATCACGCGCCCGCGGCGGGAACCCGAAGCGCATCCGCACTTTCCCAAGGTGGAAGAGTTTCCCGACTATTTGTTTGTCGTGGTCAACCCGCTGGGAGAAAGCTACCTGGAACAGCTCCTCGCCGCTGATGGCCGCATAGCCCCTGCGGAAAAATCCTTTACCCAGCTCAGCGCCGTCTTGACCGAGCGCGTGCTCATCACGCACCATTACCAGTCCCTGGCCTGCATCCACGAGTTGCAGGCGTTTCTAGAGCGCCACGAAGCCCAGGCCGAGCGCGGCCCCGATTACCTCTTCCATCTCATTCTCGACAGCACTGTCGATGAGTTCGTTCCGGTCCTCGACTTTTTTGACGACGCCTTGGACGGCCTGGAAGCCAAGGTCATTCAGAAACCGCGGCCGCAACTCTATCACCGACTGGTGCGCCTCAAGCGCCAGATCATCCTCCTGCGCAAGACGCTGATCTACGAGCGCGAGGTCCTGGTCCGCCTGACGCGCGGCGAATTCGCCCTCATCTCCGAGCGCGAGACCGTCTACTATCGCAACGTCTACGACCACCTCGTTCGCTTCACCGAGCTGATTGAAAGCTCGCGCGAGATGATCGGCGACTTGATGCAGTCGTACCTGGCGTCGATCTCCAACCGCCTCAACGAGATCATGAAGGTGCTGACCATGATCTCGACGGTGGTGCTGCCGATGACGTTGATCGCCGGCATCTACGGCATGAACTTCAAACACATGCCGGAAATCGACTGGCCGTGGGGTTATCCGTTGGCGCTGCTGCTCATGACCCTGACTGCCGGCGGAGCGCTGGCGTATTTCAAATGGAAGAAGTGGATTTGACACAACCAAGGAACCACGGATCAGGGAAACAAGGCGTGGATATTATTCTTGGCGCCGGAGAATTTGGACCTGTGGAATTGAATTTGGCCGGAAATGGAAGTCATTCCATTTTATCCGCCCAACCCAGCAAAGCCCCAAAATAAGCCTGTTGCAAGCCATTGACTGAAAATAAGTTAATTCGTTCCATTCGTTCCATGGAACGAATATTCGTTCCACCAGACACCAGACAGGTGGGTGGAATGAAACGAATCGGGGGGCCCAAGATTCTCGGCGGCGGTCGCGGCTCGCGGCTGCAAGCCGAGGGAAGTAACTACGCCATTCGCGACGGCATCGTGGTCATTCCCAAGGGGGCGGTGGTGGCGGAGGGGACGGTAATTTGACCCGCTTGCCGGACCTGGATGTGATTCAGGTTCCGGCTTTCACGGGGGAACCATGCGCATCCTCATCGCCGGCATCGGCAACATCTTTCTGGGCGACGACGCCTTCGGCGTGGAAGTGGTCCGCCGCTTGGTCCAGCGGCCGCTGCCGGAAGAGGTGCGGGTGATCGATTTTGGCATTCGCGGTTTCGATCTCGCCTGTGCCCTCCAGGAGGGGTACGATGTAGCCATCCTCGTGGACGCCACGCCCCGCGGAGGAACGCCGGGGACCCTTTACCTTCTCGAACCGGACCTCGATGCCCCGGAAAACCCTCAGGAATTGGCCCTGGAACCGCACGGCCTTGACCCCGTACACGTATTTCGTCTGGCTCGAACCATGGGGGGCAAGGCTCCTCGGGTCCTTCTGGTTGGCTGTGAACCGGCAACACCCGAGGAGGGCCAAATGGAGTTGAGCGAACCAGTGCAGGGCGCTGTCATCGAGGCGCTGGCGTTAATCGAAGCGCTGATCGCGGATCTCAGGGTCGGCCACCCCATTGCGGCCTGGCGAGTTGGAACCTAAGATGCACGAACTGGGAATTACACAGGAGATTATTGCCCTAGTTTCCGAGCACGCGCGCGGCGCCAAGGTCACACGGGTCGTTGTCCAGATCGGCAAGCTCACGGCGATTTTGCCCGACGCCGTGCGTTTTTGCTTCGATCTGTGCAGTGAAGGCACCCCGGTTGAGGGCGCCGGTCTGGAAATTCAGGAGATTCCAGGGCGGGCGCGCTGTCGGGAATGCGGCCAGGAAGTGATCCTGGATCAGCCGTTCGGCTCTTGCCCTTGCGGTCACGCCGACCTGGAATGGCTGGCCGGCACGGAACTCAAGATCAAAGAAATCGAGGTCGCTTGACATGTGTACCACCTGCGGTTGCTCCGACGATTCTTCGGCCAAGCTCACCGATTTACAAAACGGCCAGACGGTCGCCCTTGACCCAGCGACGGCCGGTGGCCATGTTCACGGCCACGACGATCATGACCCTGGCCATACGCATGACCATCCGCACCCTCATCGCCACGAAGGCGGCCGCGCCATCCCTCTGGATCAGGAAATCCTGGCCAAGAACAATCGCCTGGCCGAGCGCAACCGCGGCTGGCTGGCGGCACGCGATATTCTGGCCCTGAACCTGGTCAGTTCGCCCGGCGCCGGCAAAACCACGCTGCTGGAGCGCACCCTCCGTGATCTGGGCGGCGAAATGTGTTTCCAGGTCATCGAAGGGGACCAGGCCACTCTGCAGGATGCCCGCCGCATCGAGGCCACGGGCTGCCGCGTGGTGCAGATCAACACCGGGACCGGCTGCCATCTCGACGCCGCCATGCTCGCCCGCGGCCTGCAACTGCTCGACCCGCCAGCCCATTCCGCTCTCTTTATCGAGAACGTCGGCAACCTGGTGTGTCCCGCTCTTTTCGACCTGGGCGAACGGGTCAAGGTGCTGGTCTGCTCGGTCCCCGAAGGCGACGACAAGCCGATCAAGTACCCGCACATGTTCCGGGCCAGTTCGCTGATCGTTCTCAACAAAATCGACCTCTTGCCGCATGTGCCCTTTGACCTGGCGCGGTTCCGGGCGAATGTCCATCAGGTAAATCCCAGGCTGCCCATCCTGGAGGTATCGGCGACGCGGGGGGACGGCCTGGAAATTTGGTACGCCTGGGTTCGGGATTCCTGGAAAACCAAGGTCTTATGGATTGCGTCGTAAAAGCTCGCTCGGCGGTTTCGCGTAAACCGGTCATTTACCAAGGTCCCCTGGAATGCGTCGTCAAAGCTCGCTCGGCGGTTTCGTGTAAGCCGGTCATTTACCAAGGTCCCATGGAATGCGTCGTCAAGCTCGCTCGGCGGTTTCGCGTATGCCGGCCCTAAGCAATGAGATGTCGGCAGGGCAGGATATTGGTTACGCGAAACCGCCGAGCGGTGATACAGACGCAGACCCTTGGATTTTTTGAGGTAACAGGCATGAGCATGGACCAAGCCGAAACTCTGGGTCTGCCTTCCGGTGAAAGAGGGCTAACCTATCAAGAGGCCGAAACTCTCTTGGAAAACCTGGCCCATGCCTACCCGCCGCAACCTCCGCAGGCCCGCTGGCCCAGCCTGCCCCCGGCGGGAATCTCCGCCCCCAGCTCGGCAGGGCCTGACGGCAAATCCCTGGCCGAATCCCATCCCCCCGCCGGCTGGTCGGAAAGGATGTTGTGGAGTCTGCTGGAGACAGCCCCCGATGCCATGGTCACGATCAACCAGGCCGGCACGATTGTCCTGGTCAATTCCCAGACGGAGCGTTTGTTCGGCTACCGCCGGGAAGAAATGCTGGGCCAGCCCATCGAGCTGCTCGTGCCGGAACGGTTTCGCGGCCACCACGTGCAGCACCGCACGACTTTCTTTCACGCCCCGCGGGCGCGGCCGATGGGCGTGACCCTCGATTTGTGGGCCCGCCGCCAGGACGGCCAGGAATTTCCCGTCGAGATCAGCCTCAGTCCCCTGGAAACCGAAAACGGCACGCTGGTCACCAGCACCATCCGCGACGTGACCGAGCGCAAGCGCGGCGAGGCGCTCTTGCGCAAGGCCGAGGCACGCTACCGCACGTTGGTTGAGGAAATCCCGGCCGTCACTTTCATGGCCGCCCTCGACGAGGGCATCAACGAGCTTTACGTCAGTCCGCAGATCGAAGAGCTGCTGGGCTTTGCGCAGAAGGAATGGCTGGAAAACCCGGTGCTGTGGTTCACGCAATTGCATCCGGACGACCGCGTGCGTTGGCACCTGGAATTCGCCCAGACGTGCGCCACGGCCAAGCCGTTTCGCTCGGAATATCGCTTTGTGGCCCGCGACGGCCGGGTGGTGTGGGTGCACGGCGAGGCCAAGGTGGTGCGCGACGACGAGGGCCGGCCGTTGTTCTTGCAAGGCGTCGCCTTCGACATTAGCGGCATGAAACGAGCCGAGGAAGAATTGAAAGCCCTCAATCAGACGCTGGAACAGCGCGTGGCCGAGCGGACGGCGATGGCCGAGCAGCGGGCCCAGGAGTTAACACGTTCCAACGCCGCCCTGGAAGATTTCGCCGGCGTGACCGCCCACGAGCTCAAGGAACCGTTGCGGGCCATGAAAAGCTTCACGCAGCTTTTGGCCCGCCGCTACAAGGGCCAACTCGATGCCCAGGGCGATGAGTTCATCGATCGCGTGGTGAATGCCGGCAACCGCATGGAAGGCCTGATCAGTAGCCTGTTGGATTATGCGCGGGTGGGACGTCAAGGCAAACCGATGCCGCTGGCCTGTGCCGCTATTTTGGCGGCCGCCTGCGAGCTCTTGCAGGCGCCCCTCGAGGAAAGCGGCGCCGTGCTGACTCCGGAAGGCCTGGATTCCCTGGAAGTCCTGGGGGTGGAAACGGAACTGGTGCTCTTGTTCAAAAACCTGATTGGCAACGCGGTCAAATTCCGCACCGACCGCCCGGTCGAGGTGCGCTTGGGGGCCCGCCGCCACGACGGGGACTGGCTCTTTTTCGTGCGCGACAACGGCATCGGCATTCCCCCCGAATACCTGGATCGCCTGTTCCGTATGGGCGAGCGCTTGCACAGCCGCAAGAAATACAGCGGCCACGGCATCGGCCTGGCCACCTGCAAGAAAATTGTCGAGCGCCACGGCGGCCGCATCTGGGTCGAGTCCGCGCCCGACCAGGGCAGCACGTTTTTCTTCACCCTGCCCGCCGACCCCGCCCGCTTGAGGATGGAGGTGGGAGAATAGAGGCCAGGACCAGGAGGGCGACGGCCTCCCCCGGCGCTTTTTAAATCCCCCCGCCCATTTCCCAAAGGTTGTCGGGGCGGGCAGCGATGTTTGAGGGACGGTAGGAATCCCCCGTCATATAGGAAGGCGGCACCGAGATCCACTTTCAGGCCCCCGGTTGCCGCAGGGCACGTCGCCAGGCGTAGAAACTCGCTGAGGCGGCGGTGCCGGCAGAAGTCGCGGATGTTGAGGCGCGATTGCTGCCACCGGCGCAGGAGATCGAGCCAGCGGCCTTGTTTGCCGCAATCGGAATGTTGGGCCATGGCAGGCACCTCCTTTCGGAGAACCTCCTACCAGGCCCCGCAAGGTGCCTTCGCCAAACGGATACAAAAAACCACCGTAAGAGAGAACGCACTACACGTCATGAATTCCCCAACCACATGGCCATGGATTTCCAGCTCCCGCAATGATTACCGCCAGCCGTGAAAATACACATCCTGCCCCAGAACTTCCACGCATTGATGGGTTAAGTTGAAGGCCTCGGCCAGGCGGGCCACGCCCTGGCCGGCGACCGGCGACTTGGCGGCGGCGCCGCCGACCAGCTTGGGGGCCACGAAGACGTGCACCTCGTCGATGGCGCCGGCGTCGAGGAAACTGCCCAGGACTTCGGCCCCGCCTTCGACCAGCACATTGGTAAAGCGGCGGCGGCCAAACTCTTCCAGCAAAGCGGACAGGTTGGGCCGCTGGGATTCGCCGGGAACTGCCAGGACTTCGCAGCCCGCGGCAACCAAGGCCTCCCGGCGCTGGATAGGAACCTGCGCGGTGGTGACGACTACCACGGGAGTTTGCCGGGCGGTTTGCACGAGTTGGCTGGTGAGCGGCAGGCGGGCCTGGCTGTCCAGAACCACCCGCCAAGCGGTGCGCGGACCGGGAGGCCGGGCGGTCAGCAGGGAATCGTCGGCCAGGACGGTGCCGATGCCCACGACGATGGCGTCCATGCGGCCGCGCAGCTCGTGAACCCGACGGCGCGCGGCCGCGCCGCTGATCCAGCGCGAATCCCCCGTGCGCGTGGCGATCTTGCCGTCGAGCGTCATGGCCCACTTGGCGTGGATATAAGGCCGGCCGGTGGCCAGGAGCTTCAAGTACGGAGCGTTGAGCCGGCGCGCTTCCGCTTCACCGACTCCCCAGGCGATGGCAATTCCTGCTTTTTGCAGCGCGGCTGCTCCCTGACCCGCCACTTGCGGAAACGGATCGGCCATGGCAGCGACCAGGCCTGCGATGCCGGCTTTTATCAGGGCCTCCGTGCACGGCGGCGTCTTGCCCTGGTGGCAGCACGGCTCGAGGGTGACGTACAGAGTCGCCCCGCGCGCCGCCCCGCCTGCCGCTTCAAGGGCGTGGATTTCTGCATGGGCCCCGCCGCAGCGCTGGTGACAGCCTTCGCCCACAACCCCGCCGTCCTTGACAAGCACTGCCCCCACCAGCGGGTTCGGCTCGACGTACCCGCGGCCGCGCTCGGCCAGGGCCAGGGCCCGCTGCATCCACTGGTGATCCGATTCGGACATGTTTCTAATTGTTTAGCGGGGAGCCGGAGGCGACCGCGGGCAAAACACTTTGCGGTCGCCTGCGGCTCCCCGCTAAACGTGTCTCATCCCTTCAATTCCGCCACCACCCGTTTGACCAGCGTCCGCAGCCTTTTCTCCGCCGCGTTGGCGACGGCGATGATGTCTTCCAGGACCGCCGGCTCCAGGGCGTCGGGCAGGCACATATCGGTGACGATCGACAAGCCCAGGTTGCGCAGACCGGCGTGCACGCCGACAATCGCCTCGGGCACCGTGGACATGCCGACCACGTCGGCGCCCAGGCCGCGCAGGAAACGGTATTCCGCCCGCGTTTCCAGGTTCGGCCCCGGCACCGCCACGAACACCCCCTTGTGGCACACGATCTTCTCTTCCACCGCGATCCGCTGGGCCAGGGCGATCAATTCCGGATCGTACGGATGGCACATGTCGGGAAAACGGATGCCTAGGCGGTCGTCGTTCTTGCCGATGAGCGGGTTATCGCCCATGAGGTTGATGTGATCCTCGATGATCATGAGATCGCCCTTGGCCCACTGGGGATTCATGCCGCCGCAAGCGTTGGAAACGATGAGAACCTCGCAGCCCAGGGCCTTCATGACGCGGACGGGAAACGTGATCTGCTTGAGAGTATAGCCTTCGTAGTAGTGGAAACGGCCTTCCATGGCCACGACAGTCCGGCCTGCGAGCTGGCCGCACACCAGCCGGCCGGCGTGTCCGGCCACCGTCGGCACGGGAAAGTGCGGAATCTCGGCGTAGGCAAAAACCGCCTCGGCCTGGATTTCCTCGACCAGCCCGCCCAGCCCCGTGCCGAGAATGATGCCGGCCCGCGGCTGCCCTTTCCACCGCGCCTGGATCGTCTTTTTCGCTTCCTGCATCTGATCGTAGATGGCGAGCATGACCTGGTTTCCGAAGTGCTTTGATGTTTGGATATAATCACGCTCCGTAATGCCCCAACAACTCATCGCGATAGGCGAATACCGCCGGGGTACCGCCGGTATGGATGAAGACTACCAGGTCCTTGGCGGACAGCCGTTGGTGGCGCACGTCGTCGACCAGGCCAGCCATGGCTTTGCCGGTGTATACCGGATCGAGCAGGATGCCTTCGCTGCGGGCCAGAAGGTCGATGGCCTCGCGGCTGCCGGCGGTGACAGCGCCGTAACCGGGGCCGATGTAATCCTCGCGAATGTCGATGTCGGCGGCCGTCAAGCGCTGCGGCAAGCCCAAGAGGGCCGCCGTTTGATTGGCGACCGCGGCCAGATCCGCCGGCGTGTCCCACGGCCAGCGAATAGGGGATAACAAACGGACTGTGCCTTTCCATCCCAGAACGCTTTTGGCCAGGGCCAAGCCGGCGCCGGTGGCGCCGGCCGCCGCCGCATAGACATGGGTCGGTTCCAGGCCCTGCGCCCGCATCTGCTCGAGAATTTCCGCCAGGCACAGGGCGTAGCTGACCGCGGCAATCGGCCGGCCGCTGACGCGGTCCCAGACAAACGGCCGCCGGCCCGCCTGCCGCAATTCTTCCGCCTTGGCCAAGAGCAAGGCATCGAGCTCGGGCCCCAGGGGTATATCGACGATATGCACCTTGGCGCCCATGAGATGATCCAAGAGCAGGTTGCCCTGGACGTCGTCGTTGTGCGCGGCGCGGGTCAGGTAGAGATGGCATTCCAGGCCGATCTTGTTGCAGGCGGCGGCGGTTTGCCGGCAGTTGTTGGACTGCACGCCGGCGCCCCAGACGAGGACGTCAGCTTTTTGCCTTTGGGCTTCGGCCAGGAGAAATTCATTGTGCCGGGTCTTGTTGCCGCCGAAGAGCATGCCGGTGCAATCGTCGCGCTTGATGAAGACGCGCGGCCCTTCGAGGCGGCGGGCAAAGCGCGGCACCTCTTCCAGCGGCGTCGGCAGATGGGCCAGCGGCACGCGCGGCAGCCGGCCGGCCGCTTGCCGCAAGGCCTCCGTCGTCAGGGTGGGATTACTCATCGGTGTGCCTTTGTTACTGATGCGGGCGTGCCGTCATCTTATGGGAAAGGACAGGGGGTTGTCGAGCGGGGTGGGAGGGTGAGAGCGTGGGAGAGGACCTTGCGGCGACAGGCTCAGGAATTACTCGAGTGCCTTTCGTCGAGCGTCAAGCGAAGCTGATCGAGTACTCGATAAGCCAAGAGGAAGAGGTTCCGCTCGGTTTCTTCCCGAAGCCGTACCGATCAAATGCGTATTCGCGATGCCGCCCTCCAATCGGTGCAGATGGCTCTCGAAAAAGCCGACATCTTGATTGACCAAGGGTTGGTTGATTTAGGATGTCCCGCTGCCTCATGCCTTGCTTTTTCACTCCCTGGTAATGCTTCAATGTCTCTTGTAGGCGCTCCGCATAATCCCACGCGGTCCCCAGCCGGCGTGGTTAGGCCGTCAATCGCCCCGTTCAAGTCGGTTTTGAAAACCAGGCTTTCAAAATCTCCTTCAATTTCAGGAAAGCCGGATCCTGGCATTTCGTCAGCCCCACCTTTTCAGCCAGAGCTTGGTAAATAGCGGACGAACGCGGCTTCCGAACCGCCTTTAGCGCCGCTTCCATGGCCTCCTTGGGTTTGGCGGGTTTCAAGGATCCTCGCTCAAGAAAGCCTTGGTCGGTCAACCATGAACGAAGCCCCTTTTGTTGCTCGAACCACCCCATTTCGCGATCCACATGAGGAGAATCGCTCCATACCCAAGCCTCAAGCTCGGGGTCCAGCACCACCGCGGCTGCCTGGTCTTTCCAGCCCGATCGCGACAGGGCCTGCTCAAGCTCCGTCTCGAGCTGTTGCCGGCTCTTTTCTTCTTTGCCACTGCCGACCCGGTCCATGAGCACCAGAGCATGAGCGTGGGTTCTCAAAGCAACTCTAAGGTAAACGTCAGCGTTACGATATACGCCAGGGTCCTTTTCCGGGTGTACAAAGAAATCGGCTTTTACCGGGCGAATGCCCAAGGATTGGTAACGTGCCAGGATGCCGCGAAGGGCGAATTGGGTGTTCTTGTCTGCGCTCAAGACTGCCAAATCCTTGCTGGTGGGTATCTGAATCATCCGAGAACCCCTCCGGCAAAAAGGACTCCCAAATTCGTTTCCCCTTTCCAGTCTTTCAATGCCGGGTGCTCGCTTCCGAGAACGATATCGGCCGCGCCGCTGGGGTTTTTTTTAAAACACAAAATCTTGTTGGCTTCCGCCAGGCTCAGAATCACGGGCGAGTGCGTGGCCAACAAAATCTGTGCGTCGTAAACCGAGGAAAGGGACTGGTAAACCGTGTCTACCGCCGTTGGATGGATTCCGTTCTCCGGCTCCTCGATCAAATACACGCCTCGAAAATTCCGCAGGTACGCGGGAATGGTGAGGGCTAGAAGCCGCAACGTGCCGTCCGAGGCCATCCAGGATGGGACTTCCAGACCGCCGTCATAACAGAGAACAAGGTAACGGTGCTTGTCGTCCGAGCGTTCAATGGTTTTGAGGTGCTTGAGGTCGGCCAGCGAAGTGCGCAGATGGGCAACCCATGCCTGAAAGGGTTTTTTGTCTCGGGCGAGTTCCGCGACCACCCAAGGCAAGTTGGAGCCATCCGGTTTGAAACCCTGAACCCGGCCGGGTGGCGACGCTTTGCGGATCAACAAACTGTTCAAAACGAAGCTTTGCACCCCGCGCTCGAGCAGGCCCTTGAGCCAGGTGGAAACCGGGAACTTGGTTTCGTCTTCGGGCAAATTGCCCAGGGCTGATTTTCGCGGCCCCAGGCGGATGGACGGAAACCAGCCCTTTCCTTTGCTTGTCTCCCGGACCTCCACATAAAAATTATCGTTCCCGCCATGTGCTTTGCTGAGCACGCTTTGCCAGCCCGGCTTCACTTTTCCCGTAAGGACCGTCGAGGGCGCCTCCGGCTCGATCGGAAACAGCAGGTGTTCCACTAGCGGCTTCTGGAAGGACGGCTTCAACCAGGCCTTTTCCTCCAGAATACCCGCTTCGAGCGTGTCGGCATCAAGGCCAACCCGCACTTCGTAGCGGATCGCCTCAAAGGGTCTGGTGAGTTTTTCTTTCCGGTCGTCGGGAATGGCGGCCTCGATGGCCAGTTCGAAATGTTTCCCTTGTCTTTGCCACACCAGGTCCTGGAAGTTCTCCGTTCGCTCGACAATGGCTGCCTCCACGCCGTCGGAAACCAGGCGGCCCAGGAAGCTGACCACGTCCAGAAATGTGGTTTTGCCGCTGGCATTCGGGCCGACCAGGACGTGAAAAGCGCCCAACGGTTGACACACGTAACGCAGACAACGAAAATCAAGGGCCTCAATGAGTTGGATCATCGGTCAACCACTGCCTCGATTCGTTCGGCCATGCTGATCCCGGATTTTATAGCCGCTTTTGCCACCCGCGGAAATGCTTCAACGTCTCTTGCAGCCGGTCCTGGTAATCCCAGCCTTCGTGGAAGGTCTCGAAGATGTGCGCCAGGTGTTTTTCCTCCAGGCCGTACAGGTGGGCGACCACCGCGTCCAGCTCGTGAATGTGGTCCTGTTTCTGGTCGGGCGCCAGCGGTCCGCAGGCAACGCCCACCCCTTCCGCCCAGTCGCCAAAACGATCATCCGGACACGCCAACCGGCCGGCCAGGGCAATGACCTGTTGGCCCAAAGGTTCTTTTTCCGAAAAACGCGGAATAGGGAAAGGGTTGATTACATGGAAATCTAAATGGGTTTCCACAAACCGGCGCCCATGTCGATGGGCAAGCTTTCCTCCGCCATGCGGCAGGCGGTGGTGAGGTCGCACAGGGCCTCGGCCGGTTTGGTGGCCTTGCGGGCTTCGGCCAGGGCTTGGCGGGCTTTTTTCACTTCCACGGACTGGGAACCCCGGCTAGTGTTCCGTTAATCTTCGTATGACGGGTCCGAAAACGTGGGATGACTCGTAGCCGCAGGCTTCAGCCTGCGTTGTGGCGGGCGGTTCAACGCAGGCTAAAGCCTGCGGCTACAAACCACCCGTCAATCGAAGTTTAATGGGACTGCTGCTGGTCGATGACGATCACCATCCGCCCTTCCGCAGGACCACTTTCTTCCCCTCCAGGGCGATGGTCGTGGTTCCGCGGTAGCGGTCAAAGGTTTGCTGCATGTCGGGGATGTCGTCGAAGTAGCCGACGACGTAGGCGGCGCCGAACTTGTCGCCGGCCTTGACCCGCTTGCCGTGCAGCTCCTGGATGAAGCAGACGTAGCCGCGCTGGTGGCACCAGGCCTCGGAAACCGCGGCCGGGTCCAGGGTCATGCCGGCCAGCCACGGACCCGGCTTGCCGCCCACCTGGACGCGGTAGGCGCGGATCATGCGCTCGGGGATTTTTCTTTCCTTGCGCTGGTACAGAAAGCGCTCGTCCGGGCCAAAATCCTTGGTAAAGGTCGCGGCCGGAATCGCCCCATGATAGCTCAAAAAAATCTCGCTGAAAGTGTCGCCCTTTTTGTGCTTGACGTGCCCCGGCATGTCGATGCGATAGAAGACGTTGTCCACGTCGTTGACACTGGTGATGGTTTCGCAGGCCAGGACGTAGCGAAGACCGGGCTGAAACACCAGAGTCTGTTCCCAGAGGGAGCCGGCCTTGTAACCTTGGGCGGCCTGGGTGAAACGGAACTTCAGGCGCACGGCGACAAAATCCTGGCCGCGAATAATTTCCGAAGCAAGCTTTTTCGCCTGGGTGCAAATCTGCGGCCCTTCGATGTAGTGCTTGGGCAGGTTGCCGTGAAGCTTTGGGTCGCGGGTATAACCGTCGTCTTTCCAGCCGGGCCCGAGCAGGAAGTCCATGATGTGCAGGCCGAAGCCAGCTTCCTTGGCCCCGGTCTTCTTGTCCACCAGGCTGCCCGCGGCGATGCCGCTGACGTAGCCTTTCTTGCGGATCTTGGCCTGCAAGAGATCCGTTTCGATCTGGATTTCGTCCGGGGTTTCTTTAACTTGGATCGGCGGACCCAGGTCAATGGCGCCAAGCAGCAATAACCAGTGCATGAGATGCTCCGTTTTTTATCGTTCACAGCCTTCAAGGGCAGATGTCAATACTGCCCCTCTCCCCGCCTGGAGCGACTTGCTGTCATGCGGGGAAGTTTTCGGCGATGATGGCCTTGTTGAGGTCATTGAAAAGAAGTAAATTAAGGAAAGCCCTGGAGGTCCACAGACGGTATCTTTGTTGACAAATCGGGACTGGTCCGGCTTACGCCGGTGGGTGCAGCCCCGTTAGAATAGGCTATGGGATACCCGTGGTTTCCTCCAGGGTAATATCCGCCCACCCTCGGCGGTTTCCTTGTTTTTTTCATCTCAGATAGGATCAGGTTGGATTCAAGGCCGCTGACAGGCTCGCGCACAGGTCGCCGATTTCCTGAATGACCTGGTCGAGCGGTTTATTTTCCGCCTGTTCCAGCCGGCGAACCAGGGCGCTGCCGACGATTACGCCGTCCACGTGGTCCCGCAACAGGGCAACGTGCTGGGGCTTGCTGATGCCGAAACCAACGCACAACGGCAGGTCGGTCTGCGTGCGCAACCACCGCAGCTGGTCCAGAAGCTCGGCGGGCAACTGGGCCCGTTCCCCCGTGATGCCGGTGACGCTGACACAGTAGAGAAACCCCGTCGAGCTGCCAGCGATGGCCACGGCCCGCGCGCGCGGCGTCGTCGGCGTGACCAGGTGGATCAGCTTGAAGTCCCGCTCCCGGGCGACCCGGGCCAGCTCAGCGGATTCTTCCACCGGCAGATCCGGCACGATCGCCCCGCTGAATCCCGCCGCCTGGGCCTGGGTCACAAAGGTTTCAAGCCCGCGGTGATGCACCAGGCTGTAGGACACCATGCTGACCAGCGGAACGGCGCCCCTTCCACAAGGACCGAGGCCGCCTACCATGTGAAAAACATCGTCCAGGCGCAGGCCCTTGGCCAGGGCCCGGGTATAAGACGCCTGAATGACGCTGCCGTCGGCGATCGGATCGCTGTAAGGGAAACCGACCTCGATAAGATCGGCCCCCCACCGAACCAATTCCCGTAGTAATTGACCCGTGGTCACCAGTCCGGGATCTCCGGCGGTGACGAAGGGAATGAACGCCTTGTGCTTCTGAGAGCGAAGCCTTTGGAACAAAGAATCGATGGGATTCATGATTGCCTATGGCCCCCGGTGCTTGCGTTTAGCGCACGGAAGGCTTTATCCGAGCGCTAAACGCAAGCACCGGGGACGTTAATACTCCGTCAACGTTGCTGGATTATTAAACAATTTCTTCCCCTTGCAACCGCGCCACCTCGAAACAATCTTTATCGCCGCGGCCGGAAAAGCAGATGACCACGATGTCATCCTTGCTGCGCTTTGCGGCCTGGCGCATGCCCTCGACCACCGCGTGGGCGGTTTCCAGGGCCGGCAGAATGCCCTCCAGCCGGCTGCACAGCGAAAAGCCCTGCAGCGCCTCGGCGTCGCTGGCCGTGGTGTAGTGTACCCGGCCGGTATCTTTCCAGTAACTGTGTTCCGGACCGACGCCCGGATAATCCAATCCGGCCGAGACCGAGTGCACGGCTGCGGTTTGGCCATCATCGTCCTGGAGAACGTAACTGTAGGAACCATGCAAAACGCCCGGCTGGCCCTGGCCCAGGGTGGCCGCATGATCGCCCCGCGCCGTTCCCCGGCCGCCGGCTTCCACGCCCACCAGGCGGACGGAAGCGTCGCCGATGAACGGATAAAACATGCCGGCCGAGTTGCTGCCGCCGCCCACGCAAGCCACGACGACGTCGGGCAGCCGGCCCGTCTGCTCCAGGCTCTGGCCCTTCGTCTCCTTGCCGATGACGGATTGAAAATCCCGTACCATCATCGGGAACGGATGCGGGCCGACGACGCTGCCGATGATGTAATGCGTGTGCTCGACGCTGGCCATCCAGTCGCGCATGGCCTCGTTAATGGCGTCGCGCAGGGTCTGGCTGCCGCTGGTGACGTTGATGACGTCGCTGCCCAGGGCCTTCATGCGGAAGACGTTGAGCCGTTGCCGGCGAATGTCCTCAGCGCCCATGTACACCTGGCAGTGGAGGCCGAACAGAGCGGCGGCGGTGGCCGTGGCCACGCCGTGCTGGCCGGCCCCGGTTTCGGCGATGACGCGCGGTTTACCCATCCGCCGTGCCAGAAGGGCCTGGCCGATGCAGTTATTGATCTTGTGGGCGCCGGTGTGGCTCAGGTCCTCGCGCTTGAGGAAGATGCGCGCCCCGCCCGCTTCCCGGGTCAAGCGCTCGGCGAAATACAGGGGCGTCGGCCGGCCGACGTATTGTTTCAGATAATAGGCAAACTGCTGTTGAAATTCCGCGTCGCCACAGGCCTGCTCGTATTGCTCCGTCAATAGCCGCAAGGCAAACATCAAGGTTTCCGGCACAAAGCGGCCGCCGTAGGGACCGAAGCGGCCGTCGGGGGTAGGAACGGAAACGGGTGTGGTTGTCATATCTTTTATCGTACCTTATTTATGGGAATCTACGGAAAATATTAAATCCGAAATCCGAATATCGAAATCCGAAACGGATGTTGGTGAATTTTGGATTTCGGATTTTGGTATTCGAATTTGTTTCGGATTTTGGTATTCGAATTTCGGATTTGGTTGTGGATGTTTATAATGCCCGAGGAATCTGGAGGTCGTTCTTGTGCCCGAACTTCCCGAAGTGGAAACAGTCGTGCGCGAGTTGCGCCCGCGGCTGGTCGGTCGCCGCATCGCCCGCGTCGAGGTCGGACGGCGGCCGTTGCGGCGACGCTGGTCGCCGAAATGGGGTCCCGCACTGGTCGGGCGGCGCGTCCTGGAAATCAAGCGGCGCGGCAAGTGGATCGTGGTACGCCTCGACCGCGATCTGCACCTGGTTATCCATCTCGGCATGACGGGCCAGTTAACGGTGGTGCCGGCCGGCCAGCCGCGCAAGGACCACACCCATTTGATCTTCGCTCTCGATCGCGGCGCCTGGCAGTTGCGTTTTCGCGACATCCGCCGCTTTGGCAGCGCCACTCTTTTTTCCGGTGCGGACGAGGTGCGCCGGTTTTTCGCGGAAAGCGGCCTGGGACCGGAACCGTTCGGCCTGGCCCCGGCCTACTGGAAGGAACGCCTGCTGTCCACCGCGCGATGTTTAAAAGCCATCTTGCTCGATCAGCGGATAGTGGCCGGGGTTGGGAATATCTACGCCGATGAAGCCTTGTTCGCCGCCCGCCTGCATCCGGCCCAGCTCGGCAGGGCGACACGGCCAAGCGAAGCCACGCGACTCCGCCAGGCGATCGTTCAAGTGTTGCGCCGCGCCATTGACAAGCGCGGGTCCAGCATTCGCGACTACGTGGGCGGCTCAGGATTGCAGGGCCAGTTCCAGGAGGAATTTCGCATCTATGGCCGAACCGGGCAGCCGTGCGTGCGCTGCCGGACACCGGTCGTTCGCTTGGTGCTGGCCGGCCGGTCCACGCATCACTGTCCGAAATGCCAACTGATAAAATCCGAAATCCGAATTTCGAAATCCGAAACAAATTCGAAATCCAAAATGCAAAAAAAAGCGGTAATCTTAACTTAGTTTGAGACTGAGCAAAGTAATCGGGAAGGAGGATCTTTAAAGCGGTTGTTTTCCAGCCCCGTGAACGGGGCTGAAACCTCACTTCAACCCGACTTCTTTGCTACAGTCTCCTTAGTTTTTTTCTTTTCTTCTTTCGGATTTCGAATTTCGGATTTGTTTCGGATTTCGATATTCGAATTTCGAATTTGGTCAAGTATATGTCGTATCGCGCCTTCAAACGGTTGCTGGGCGAGACCAGCCTCGAGCGGAAATGCCGGTTCCTGTTCGGCGCCGGCATCCTCCTCTTGATTACCCTGAGCTTCTGGATTTACGCCATCCAGACGGAAGGCCTGGCCTACGACCAGGCGAAAACCACCTGCCGGGTGCTGGTCAATCCCATCCTGAACCAGCGTCATTTACCCTTCTTCGAGAGCTTGCAGGGCAAGAAGGAAGATGGAAAAACTTTCAGCAAAATGGTTGAGGAAGCGGACAAATACGTTCTCAAAAAACATAATCAGGAATATCAATATCGCTTCCTGCATCAGCCGGGGGAGATGGACAGCTTCGAGCGCGACTTTGTCAAGGAATACCGCCGCAACGAGGACAAGAACGAGGAAACCCGGTTGTTGGCCAATCAACAAGTGCTGTTGTACTATGCCGCCATCCGCGCGGACAAGGCGTGCATCAGCTGCCATCAGGTCCATGCCAAGGCGCTGGCCGACGTGGACGTGTTTGCCGTCCGCATTCGCATGCCGACCAAGGCCATCGAGGACGGCGTGCACTGGAACCGGGCCATCCTCATGGGCACCGCCCTGGCCACCGCCCTGTGCATCATGGCCGGCAGCTGGATCATCGTCCGTTACGTCATCGTCAAGCCGGTCAAGCACCTCAAAGAAGTGTCCGACGCCATCTCCGCCGGCGAGCTCAACGTCCGCAGCGAAATCCAGACCGGCGACGAGTTCGAGGACCTCAGCCACGCCTTCAACCGCATGCTCCGCAACCTCGTCAGCATGCAAGACCAGTGGCGCAAGGTGAACACCGACCTCGACCACAAAGTGGACGAGTTGGCTCAAGCGAATATGGCCCTGTACGAATCCAACCGCCTCAAGAGCGATTTCCTGGCCACCATGAGCCACGAGCTACGCACCCCCCTCAACAGCATCCTCGGCTTCAGCGACGTGCTGGTATCCGGCAATCAGCTCAACGACAAGCAGCAGCGCTGGGTGCGCAACATCCGCACCAGCGGCGAGAAGCTCCTGGCCCTCATCAATGACATCCTTGATCTGGCCAAGATCGAGGCCGGCAAGATGCAGCTCCGCCTCGAGGAATTCAGCATCCACGACGTGTGCGAGGGCCTCCTCAACATGTTTCGCCCGCTGGCCGAGAAGAAAAACATCGAGATGCGCGGCCAGATTGATCCGGGCATTCCGGTGCTCCGTCAGGACGTGACCAAGCTGCAACAGATCCTGCAAAACCTGCTGTCCAACGCCATCAAGTTCACCCCCGAGGGAGGCCGCGTCTTGCTCAAAGCCTGGTCCGATCCGACGCACGCGATCGTGCAGGTCCAGGACACCGGCGTCGGCATAGCCCCTGAGGAACAGAGCCTGGTCTTCGAGAAATTCCGCCAGTCGGGCAACCCGCTGACGCGCGAGCAGGGTGGCACCGGCCTGGGCCTGTCCATCGTCCGCGAGTTGTCGAAGCTGCTCGGCGGCGAGGCCAGCCTGCAAAGCGAGCTGGGCCGCGGCAGCACCTTCACCGTCCGGCTACCGCTGACCTTGAGCGAGGAGCCGCGCCTCGAGTTCGATTTAACGAGCGAGACGATTGACTTGTCCAAGGCGCAGCGGATCGACGTGCGGCTGTATGCGGGGGCCACGCCGGTCGGAGTCACCAAGGTCGAGGACAGGGAGAAAACGGTGGTGGAGGTACCGGGAACCGTCAAGCCGCCGGGGAATCTCCCGGAACCAGAGAAGGCCGTTAGAAACCAAGGATTGGAATGAGGGAGGCTTGCCGGCTCCTGCCTTGTTTTGTCAGGAAGCATCTGCGAAAATATTTTCAAAACCCCAACTTTTCTGGAGATTGGCGATGACCGCTCTTGCCTCCCAACCCCCGGCAATAAAGCCCAGGAATCTTGCCCGCCCCACTGGCGAACAACACTTCTTGCTTACCAATATCGATTGGAAAACCTACAAAGCGATCGGTCAAGCCTTAATGGATCGGCCGGGTCTGCGCCTCACCTACGACCGGGGGAACCTGGAATTAATGAGTACCTCACCCAAGCATGAAGTCTACAAGAAACACCTGGCCCGATTCATCGAGATCATGGCCGAAGAATTGAACCGGCCCTTTACCACTGCCGGCAACATGACTTTTGAGCGTGAAGACCTGGAAAAAGGCATGGAACCGGACGATTGTTTCTGGTTCCAGCACGAACCGCAGATGCGCTGCAAGCTCACCTGGGAGCCGTTTATCGATCCGGCCCCCGACCTGGCCCTGGAAATAGAAATCTCGCGCAGCTTTCTCGATCGCCTGGCCATTTGCGCCGCCCTGGGCATCGGCGAAGTCTGGTGCTATAACGGCGATGCCATTCGTATCCTGCGCTTGCAGGCCGATGGAACCTATCAGAAAGTGGACAAGAGTCAGGTTTTTCCGGAAGTCCCCCTCGAGCAAATCCTGACCTTCCTGCAAGCCATCGAAACCAAGGACCTGCTTACGGTGATTCGCGAGTTCCGCACCTGGATCAGGCAACTGGGAAAACCGTAAACGTGTCCGCTCATGTCCGACCTGCTTCGGCAAACTGCTTAAACCGTTCCCGGGGAGGACTGGGCGTAGAGGACATTGAGGCTCGGCCCTTGTCGAGTTGAAACCCCTGTGGTAGGCTTTTTCCAACGTGGGGGAAAAGGTTGCTTCCAGGATAGGAAGATTCTTTTTCTGAAATAACGATTCTTTCGCCTGATATGTGTCAGAGAATCTATCGAATTCAAAGGTCGGCGGCAAACAACTGGCTGTGCAATGGCTAAGAAACGAGCACCAACCCTGGAGGTCGCCAAGCGGCGGAACAACAGGGTCTTGAAGCTCAACCACGTTGAGCTCCTCGACGAAGATGTTGAGTGGCTCGTCGCAGTGGAACGATTCACTCTGTGGAACGTTAAAGTTCCAACGGGCCTCCTCGCACGGCTCGAGAAGCTGTGGTGGCTAGACATCCGAGGCGGCGCGGCGACCGATCTGAAAGTCGCAAAGGGTGTCACAAAACTCCAATACCTTGCTGTCAATCAGGTTCGTGGAATGTTTGATCTTTCGGTCGTTTCCGAGATGACGACTCTTCGCTACCTCGATTTGTACGGCTTGCCGAAGGTGACCCAATTGCCGTCATTTTTGGCGCTTGCAAAGTTGGAGCACGCGAGTTTAGGCCAAATGCGTGGCCTACTCTCGCTTCACGGACTCTTAGAAGCCCCGCAGTTGCGAGAACTCCAATTGGTCAAGAAGATCAATGTGAATGCAGACGATGTTGACGGAATCATCAACCACCCGACGATAAAGCAATTCGGTTGGTTTGCCGAAGATGTTCCCGATAAGGTCTGGGTGCCGGTTGTTGAGAAGATCGGTTTGCCGCCCCTACCGGGTACCCATCCGGAAGAGTGGTTCGGGTTGCCGGAATTCGCCAGGTAGTGGGGGAGGGATTTAATGACGATTGTGATTCTTCCTGAAAGCCCCTGGTCCGAAAGCACCAACTACCTGGCCATTGCCGGGCGAGTTCAGTCGGTGGGAAAGACCGCGGGGCAGGCCTTGGACGCCGTCACGGCCCAACTGGACGAAGGCGAGCGCGGCACGTTGGTGGTGGTTCAGAATCTCCACCCAGACGCTTTTTTTACCGCCGAGCAGCGCCAGCGCCTGGAAGATCTCATGACCCGCTGGCGGGCGGCGCGCGACGCACAACTTCCCTTTCCCAACGAGGAACAAAAGGAACTGGAAGCCCTGGTGCAGGCGGAGGTGAAAGCCGCGGCCGCGCGGGCTGCTGCTCTGGCCAGTGGTTTGCGATCATGAACCCCCATTACCCCTTGGTGGCCAAACGGGCGGGCAACCGTTGCGAGTATTGCCACGCTCCCGAGGCCATCTTCAATTTTCCCTTTGAAGTCGAGCATATTCTGCCACAATCTCTTGAGGGCGAGGACGCCGACTCAAACCGGGCGCTCGCCTGTCGCGCTTGCAATGTGAATAAATCGGATTTCACTACAGGCAAGGACGAGACCACCGGAATTGAAACGCGCTTGTTCCACCCGCGAAAAGACAGTTGGGAAGAACATTTTCAGGTTGAGGAAGGAACCGGTTTTATCAGCGGAGTAACTCCTATCGGGCGGGCTACTGTTGCCCGCCTGCAAATGAACAGTTCGGTCCAATTAGAAGCTCGCCAGCAATGGATGCGGCTGGGACTTTTTCCGTAAACAGGAAATTGCCTCCGTGACAACCGACCTGCTCGAACAAAGCGTGCAGTATCTCAAAGGCGTCGGCCCAGCCCGTGCTGAGTTGATCGCCAAGCTGGACATTCACACCGTCGGCGACCTGCTCTTTCACTTCCCCCGATCTTTCGATGACCTCAGCGACATTCGCTCTATTACCGACCTGGAAGCCGGCACTTTACAAACCGTGCAGGGCGAAGTCGTGGAAATCGAGGGCAAGGAGCTGGCCAACGGCCGAAGCATCGTCTCCATCGTTTTGGCGGATAGTGCGGGCAAGTGCCTGGAAGGGGTGTGGTTCAATCCGTACGCGGCCCAGGGATATCGCTTCGGCCAGCGGCTGGCGTTCAGCGGCAAGCCCAAGTGGTTTCGCGATCACTGGAAGATGGACCACCCGCGCGTGCAGGTGCTGGACGGGGTCAATGCCGGCGAAAAACCGCAGGTCGTGCCGGTGTATCCTTTGACGGAGAACTTGCGGGCCGACCAGTTGCGGGCCATGCTGCGGCAGGCGATGGATCGCGCGGCCGGCCTTGTGCCGGAGACTTTGCCCGCCGACCTGCGGAACCGACACCGCTTTCCCGAGGTGGCCCGCGCCTTGCAAGATCTGCATTTTCCCAGCACCTTGCCGGAAGCTTTGACCGCGCGGCAGCGCTTCATCTACGAAGAATTCCTGGTCCTGCAAGTCGCCCTGGCCCTGCGCCGGCGCGAGCTGCGCGATCGCCAGAAGGCCCCCAAGCTGCCGCTCACCCGCGCCATCGACGAGCACATTCGCCGGCTGTTTCCCTTTCCCTTGACGGCCGATCAGAATAAGGCCGTCGCCAAGATTTGCCAGGACCTGGCCAAGGATCGGCCCATGCAGCGGCTGTTGCAAGCCGACGTCGGCGCCGGCAAGACCGCCGTCGCCGTTTACGCCCTGCTCGTCGCCGTCGCCAACAAGCACCAGGCGATCTTGATGGCCCCGACGGAAATCCTGGCCCGCCAGCACTGGCGCACCCTGGAAACCTATCTCGCCAAGAGCCGGGTGCGTCGCCTGCTCCTTACCGGCGCCCTTTCTCCCAAAGAACGCAAGCAAGCCCTGGCCGACATCAAGGAGGGCCGAATTGACCTGGTCGTCGGCACTACCGCCCTGGTGCAGGAAGACGTGCAGTTCGCCAAGCTCGGCTTGGTGGTGATCGACGAGCAGCACAAGTTTGGCGTGAATCAGCGGGCCCGCGTCCGCAAGCTCGGCGTCGATCCGCACTACCTGGTGATGACGGCCACGCCCATTCCGCGCACGGTTGCCCTGACCGTGTTCGGCGATCTGGACGTGTCCACGATCAAGCAGCTCCCGCCCGGCCGGCAGCCGGTAAAGACGCACTGGCTCACCGAGGCCCAGCGCGAACGCACCAACGAGCACCTCCGCGAGCAGATGCGCCTGGGCCGGCAGGCCTACTTCGTCTATCCGCTGGTGGACGAATCGGAAACGCTCGAACTCAAATCGGCCGAAAAGATGTTCGCCCAGCTCAAGGACGGCCCGTTCCGCGATTTCCGCCTCGGTTTGCTCCACGGCCGCATGGACGAAAGGGCCAAGGACCAGGTCATGGAAGCCTTTCGCCGGCACGAGCTCGATCTGCTGGTCACGACCGTGGTGATCGAAGTCGGCGTCGATGTGCCCAACGCCACGCTGCTGGTGGTGGAGCACGCGGAGCGCTTCGGCCTGTCGCAGCTCCACCAGCTGCGCGGCCGCATCAGCCGCGGTACCGTGGCGGGGGAATGCTATTTATTCTCCGGCCTTGCCAACGAAGAAGCCCGCCAGCGCCTGAAAGCTTTCACCCGCACCACCGACGGCTTCGTGTTGGCGGAGGAAGATGCCCGCCTGCGCGGCTCAGGCGAATTCTTCGGCACCCGCCAGCACGGCCTGGGCGAGCTGCGCTACGCCGATCCCATTGCCGACCGCGATCTCTTGCAAATGGCCCGCGAAGATGCGATTAACCTGGTCGCCGCCGACGCTGGCTTGCAAAAGCCCGAACATCACCCCTTGCGACGAGTGGTGCTGGAACGCTATGGCAAGACGCTGGAGCTGGCTGAGGTTGGATAGCCGGAAAGCAAAATCCGAAATCCGAATATCGAAATTCGAAACAAATTCGAAATAATATAATTCGAAACCTCAGGGCCTCAGATTTCCAATTTATTTATGGCCATGAGGTTATGCTTTTGGATTTGGAATTTGGGATTTGTTTCGGATTTCGATATTCGGATTTCGGATTTTCTCCGTCAGGCATCTTCCACTTCGCGTGTCAGCTTCAAGAACACTTCTTCCAGGGAGCCGTCGCTTTCGGCTTGCTGGCGCAGGGTATCGAGGGTGCCACAGCCGATGAGCCGGCCCTGGCCAACGACACCGATGCGGCTGGCCAATTCCTGGGCGACGTCCAGCGAATGTGTGGACAGGAAAATGGTTACGCCGCGGCGCGCTTCGTCGCGCAGCAAATCTTTCAATAGCCGCACGCTGCGCGGGTCGAGGCCGACGGTCGGCTCATCGACGATGAGCACCTGCGGCTGGTGCAACAAGGCGGCGGCGAAAACGGTTCGCTGGCGCATGCCGTGCGAATACTGCTCGGTCAGATCGTCGATGAAGCTGCCCAGGCCAAAGACCTCGATCATGGCGTCCAGGCGGTGGCGGGCGTGGTCGGGCGGCATGCCATACATGTCGGCAATGAACTGCAGCACCTCGCGGCCGGTCAGTTTCTCGTACAGGAAGGGTTGATCCGGCACGTAACTGATCAGCCTCCGGGCTTCGGCGCCCTGGTCCTGAAGATTGTAGCCGGCGATGCGAATGGCGCCGCGGGTGGGAAAGAGCAGGCCGACCATCATCTTGATGGTGGTGGTCTTGCCCGCCCCGTTGGGGCCGAGAAAGGCGAACATCTCGCCGCGCTCGATGCGCAAGCTCAGGTTGTCCACCGCGACCTTGACGCCAAATACCTTGGTGACGTTATCGAGTTCGATCATGGATGAAAAGTCGCCACGGGGAATTCTGGGATCACTTATTGGGTTGGCGCAGCATAATCAGTTCAATGCCGGAGAAGAGAGCTTCTTGTTTCAGGATAAGGCCGTCGCGGCGGCGAACCCAGGTGCGGGCAGTCGGTTTTTTGTCAGGTTCGTGGTATTCAATTTTGAAACAGGAAACGTTTTGGCCGTTCCAGGACATGCCGTCTGCCGTTACGTGGGCGCGAAATCGGGGAATCCTGACCAGTCCCTTCCCGGGGGTGCTGGCCAACAGGTCAAAGTAAGGAACTTCCCATTCCTGACCCTCATACAGTCCCGACCATTTGTGGAGCAAATGCATGGGATCCAGGGTCCGGCGGGCCTTGATCTTGGCCCCTTTTACCTCCCCTCCCAGAAAGTTGATCGTCGGGACGGTATAACCGTTTTCGAAGCGGCCGGAAAGGCTGGCTTCGCGATCGGTTCCGTGGAGCCGCAGGGAAATTTTTTCCTCGTATTCCAGCAATTCTCCCTTGGCCGTGACCCGGTATTTACTTACAACACGTTTGAACTGGAACAGGAACAAGTCGAGAGGTTTGTTAAATTCCAACCTGCTCCCGAATTCAAACGTCCGGTCGTCCCGTCGCCGTATGGAGGAGACGCCAATACCGATCTTGTCGCCGCCCGTTCCCCAGATATCCCAGTGAACGGGATTGGTCGAAATCTCGTCGGTGATATCGATAGTCAGCGGCGGCGGCTCGCCCGAACGCAGCCGCGGGACCACTTCGCGGTAGAACATCCAGCCCATGGTGCCGGCCCAGAAACCGGCGGTGACCAGAATTACCCAGCGCGGCGGCATGGCGACCCCGACGAAACAAGATTTGAAATCGCGGTTCACTATATCAGGTCTGCCGGCGGGTTACCACTTATTCCGCATTGTTCGTGGTGCGAGCTTCAGCCCGTTTCGTGAGGATGAACGGGCTGAAGCCCGCACTACCAACCCTTATTTGTTCGTGGTGCGAGCTTCAGCCCATTTCGTGAGGATGAACGGGCTGAAGCCCGCACTACCAACCCTTCTATCCAGCCTCGCGGATGTCAGGCGGCACGAGCCGCAACGGGCACCGGGGAAACGAGGTTTTCCAGGGCCAGGAGAGTGCGTAACGTGGCCCCTTGCTGCGACAAGACAAACTCTTGGGCTGCCAGACCGAGCTCGCTCCGGACCACCGGTTTGTCCAGCAAATCGAGAAGGTGTTTTTCCAGGGCCTGAGCATCGGCCACCTGAATGGCCGCCCGGCGTTCCAGCAGGCGCGTGACGGTGTCGTGGAAGTTCCAGGTGTGCGGCCCGAACACGACCGCCGCCCCATAAGCCGCCGGCTCGATCATGTTCTGCCCGCCGCGCTTGCCGTCCAGACTGCCGCCGACGAAAGCGACGTCGGCCAGGCCCCAGATCGCTCCCAGCTCGCCGATGGTGTCCACCAGAATGACGGTTAGCCCGTCCCTTGGGGACGGAGTTTGACCGGCCGGAGGCAATTCGCTGCGGCGAACAAAAGGTAATCTGGATTGCTGGAGCAGCCTGGCCACCTCGCCAAAACGTTCCTTCTGGCGGGGCACGAGGACCAACCGCAGGTTCGCAAGGAATGCCCGCGCCTTGCGGTAAATGGCAAGGACGATTTCTTCTTCCGGGGCCTGGGTACTACCGGCGACCAGGACCAGGGCGTTGGCGTCGATGTCGAAAAGTCCGAGAAAATCCCGGGTTTTGGCATTGTTGCGGTCGGTGCAAACCCCGTCGTATTTGATGTTGCCGGTGACGACCACCCGGTTGGCGGGAATGCCAAGGGCCTGATAATTATCGGCATATTCCGTGGTCTGGGCCGCCACCAGGTCGAGCCGGTGGAACAGGCCGCCCGTCAGCCAGCGCAGCTGGTGATGGCGGCGAAAGCTACGCGGACTCATCCGGCCATTGACGATCGCCACAGGGACATCGTACCGCTTCGCGACCGCCAGGAAATTCGGCCACACTTCTCCCTCCGCCAGCACGACGAGGTTTGGCCGCACCCGCCGCAAAGCCCGGCCGACCGCCCAGGTGAAATCGAGCGGCCAGAAAAATACCGGCAGGTCCGGGAAGCGCTTGACGGCCTCGTCGTAACCGGTATCGGTGGTGGTCGAGACCACAACCTCCCAGTCCGGATGCCGCTGCCGGAACGCCGCCACGACTTGACGCAATAGATGAATCTCGCCGACGCTGACGCCGTGAAACCAGACGCAGGGCTTGTTGCCTTGGCGGCAAAACGCCCGGCCGGAGAACTTGGCCCACAAGCCGCGGCGATACTTGCCCGTGGTCAGGGTCTTGCAGACGAGCCACGGAAAGAGAACGAGCAGCATGAGGAGATAGAGAAAGTTGAGTAGATAGGGCATGAGGAATCCTTTCCCAACATTTCAAGCCCGCGGGCGAATCTTGCCCGCGGGTGCTTTTTCCACATGTAAGCTTTGGGTTAGGGGCTCCCTATTGGGCCCCCCATCTTTTGCCATGGGCCAGAAATTTTGGCCAGACCAACATCTCAATCCATATATTAGCACTTTGTCAGGATGGGGTAAATCAGGGCGAGGAATTCCGCTTCCTAACGGTGGCGGTTCCGTTACCCCTGGCTGAACCATGCCCTTGATCGATGA
Organism: uncultured Alcaligenaceae bacterium; assembly: GCA_964518515.1. Lineage (GTDB taxonomy): Bacteria > Planctomycetota > Planctomycetia > Gemmatales > Gemmataceae > CAZFGM01. The sequence goes on from CAZFGM010000002.1 coordinate 33,330, forward strand.
GGCGCGGTGTTGTAAGCCATTCTCATTTCCTTGGTTACACGTGCCCGGCGACCCGTACAAACCCAACCGGATACCCAGAGTATCAAGTTTAACCCCCCACGCGGCTGCGCCGCGAGACATCCCGAAGGAACTGTACCAAAAGGGTGTGCGCTGTACTCTGCGCTTTACAGTGCTTTTTGTGGCTGAAAACAATCCATGAGTCTCATGTTCACGCAAAGGGGGGGAGCCGGTTCCAACGCGACCTCTCGGCGCATCACCCTCCAGCGCAAACCCTTTTCTCGCGTGTCAACCGCTGTTGACGCGCCCGCGGGCGCCCCCGCCGCCATCGCTGGCCCCCAACTTCGCCAAGCTCCCTGACCTTTGAAATCACCGCGGCCAGACCGACGTATTTAGCCAGGTCGTTGCTGAATTCTCCCCGCCGGCCTACAATGACGTCAAGTTGTGGTGGGAAAATCAAGGCGGGAGTCATTCTCCTTTTGCGAAAGGAAGTTAACATGGCAAGCCAGCATGTGCTGGAGTTTACCAGTGACAACTGGGTGCAAGAAGTCGAGCAGAGTGACAAGCCGGTGGTGGTGGATTTCTGGGCCCCCTGGTGCGGTCCGTGCCGGGCCCTCGGTCCGACCATCGACAAGGTGGCCGTCGCCTTCGCCGGCAAGGTCAAAGTGGGCAAGCTGAACGTGGATGACGCCCCTGACGTTGCCACCAAATTCGGCGTCACCAACATTCCGCGCTTGTTAATCTTCAACGGCGGCGATAAGCCGCGCAAGACCGTGGTCGGAGTGACGTCGGAAAAGGAACTGGTGAATATGATCAATACCGTGATGCAGGGATAACGAGGGACCTTGGCGACGGGGAAAGGTTTGTGTTATTCGAGAGATGAGCGCCCCTGTTCCCTAGGTTCCCTTGTCCTCTTCAATCAATCCTTCTGTTAATGCCGTCTTTTCCAATTTTAACTGCCTTTGTCAACTACCCTCTGCGAATAGCCGATATTCTATTTTGCGCGGTCAGAGCGGCGGAGTTTATCCCCGCCGGTTAAGCCCCGGACGGCGGGGATAAACCCCAGGCATTCATCCTTTCTAACCGCGGCGGAAGAGGGTTTCACGGATGGAACCGTCTGCACCCAGGCCGTCGCCTTCTCGCCGCCAGGGCGCCGTGCCCGCGGTCGGCGAGCTGGTCGTCCACCTGGGAAAAAAAGGCAAGCGCTGTTCGCTCAAGAGCCCCACGACCTTTGTCGGTTCCGCCGAAGGCTGCGACGTCCGCCTCAACCTCAACGGTCTAGAGCCTCTCCACTGCGTCATTGTGCAGGGACCGACCGGGATCCTGGTCCGCGACCTGAACTCCCAAGGCGGCACGTTCGTCAACGGCAACCGCGTCACGAATGCTCCTTTGCAAGACGGCGATGTTCTCACCCTGGGCCCGGTGAAGATGGCCGTCCGCTTGGCCCCGCCCGCCGCGACCCCTCCGCCGGCCCCTGCTGCCGGCGCGGTCGATGCCTTGCGCGTGCAAGCCGCCGCCGTGGCCGCCCAGCAATCCGCCCTGGGCGAAGAGGAATCCCGCCTGGTGCAGCGCAAGGGCGCTCTGGAGCAGCAGGAAGAACAGCTGGCCGCCCACCTCGAGGAAAAACGCCGCAAGCTCGTCACTCTGAACGAGCGTGCCCAGGCGGAACGGACGGCCCTGCACAAAGATCGCGCCGCCTACGAGCAGTATCTCGACAAGGTCACCGGCGACTTGAGCCAGGCCCAGCGCGAGCTGGTGGACAACCAGCAGCGCCTCCAGGCCGAGCGCCGCCGCCTGAGCAACCTCGTTCGCCGGCTCAAGCAACGTTTCCAGCGCCAGTTCCAGGCCGAACGTCAACGCCTGAATCTGCAGGCGGAAGAACTGGCCCTGGAGGAATCCAACCTGGTCTCCGAACGCAACGCCCAGGAGAAACGCGCGGCCACCCTGGTCGCCGACCGGCTGGCGTTCAATGGCGATTACGAGCTGGGCCGGCGGCAGCTTGCCGATGGTTGGGCGCGCCTCCGCCGCGCCCAGCAAAAATGGCGCACCCGCCGCGCCGCCGAACGCGCCGCCCTCAACCTGCGCCAGCGCGAGCTACTCGATGCCGAAGTCGCCCTCGGCCAACTCCATGGCGCCTTCCAGCACGAGCGCGAACAGTGGCACAAACGCCGCGAAGATTTGCACCAGGAAATGGAAGGACTCAATCACCGCGTCCAAAATCAGCGGCTCAAGATGGTCGAGCAGCAAGAGGAGCTGCAACGCCGGGAGGCGCTTCGCCGCGAGAGCCAGGGGCCGACGGCCGTCCCGGTTTCGCCTACCATCGCGGCCGAAGTTGGGGCAAATGCGGGCTCAAACTCGGAACCGACCGAAACCTCTCCCGTGGCGGAAAAACTGCCGGCCAGTCCCGACAAAGCTTCCGAGCTTGCCGGTGAAGATGTCCCACGTTTCCGCGCGCTGGACCGCCTGGCCGGCGAGCTCGCCGACCAGCGCCTGCAACTGGCCGAACAATGGCAGCGCCTGGCCCAGACGCAACAGCACTGGCAGCGCGACCAGGTTCATGCCGCCGGCGAACTGGAAATTCTCTGCGTGCGCATCCAGGAGCGGGATAAGGCGCTCAAGGAACGCGAACAGGGCCAGGGCCAGGCCGAGAACACCTTACGCCAGCGCCATCAAGAATTGATCCAGCTCCATCAGCAACTGGTCGCCTGGCGCGCCCGGCTGCGGGGGCGCGAACAGACCTGGGAAGGCGAGCGTAATCATTTCCTCGTCGATCTGAAAAACCGCGAAGAACTGGCGGAAACCAATGTCAACGGCCTGGTGGAAATTCGCCAGCGCTGGGCCCAGCGGCGACGGCAAGAGCTGGCCCAGCTCCGGGCCGAACGCGCCGCCTGCGAACGCTTGCGCAAGGAATACGCCCTGTTAAGCGCGGAGTGCAAGAAAAAGCGGCTGGCCCTGGAAGAAGAAAAACGCACCCTGGCGGAAAAGAACCTGGCCCTGGAGCAATTCCGCCAGTCCATCCTCAGCCGCCGCGGCGACAGCGCCGGGGCCGAGCGCCGCATCGAGCGGCTGCGGCGGCGCTGGCTGACCCACAACGCGGCGGCCTTGCGGGCCGTGGCCCACGAGCGCGACGCCCTGCAAACCGAGCTGGCCGCCCTGGAAATCCGCTATCAAGAGCTGGAAAAGAAGGCCGCCGCGGCCGCCGCCGCCGAGGCCGCCCTGGCCGAGAAAACCACCGCCTTCGAGCACAAGCAAATGCTGGCCCAGGCCCGCCACGCCCGCATCCAGAGCGAGCTGCAAATCGCCCAGGGCCAGCGCGCCGGCGCCGAACAGGACCTGGCCAAGGTCCGCGACGAGGTCGAGCGCATCGCCAGCGCCCTGCTCGACGAGCCGGACCCGCCGGCCCTGCCGCTGGAAAAAGCGGCGTGAGATTCCCACCTTGGCTTGCCGGTCCCCCTGCAAAGTGGGTCAAGGCGTGAACTTCGCCTGAGGAATGAACCCCATGCCACTCGCGTCAAGGACAATCCTCCCTTGGCGTGAGTCGTCCAATCCGCAAACGCTTATTGGAACCGATCTTGTAGCTCGCAAATTCCCACTCACGCCAATTCCCTGCACAAGGGGGATGCTCGCCCTCTTGCCCGTACCGATCAATTCCGCGACGGCACTTGATCGGTACGGCGCGTTGTTATAAAGCCTTTTCATTTCCTGGTTTACACGCACCCAGCGCACCGTACCGATCCAAATTCCGCGACAGGGGCACAACTGAGGCCAAACGCATACCCAGAGTACCAAGTTCAAAGTCTCAAAAGTATTTTGTGATCGAGCCTT
>CAZFGM010000003.1:0-26752 GCA_964518515.1 uncultured Alcaligenaceae bacterium
AGCCCAAAAGGGACAGGCGAAAGCCGCCGCGGCCGATGGCCGCCCCGTGACAGGCGCCGCTGTTGCAGCCCGACCGGGTCAGCACCGGCAGGACCTGGGTTTCGAAGTCCGGGGCCTGAGCGAAAAGCGGACTGGCGGACCAGCACAGGAGCAAAACAGGAATAAGCGAAGACATTTTCATGGTTCGGCCGCTGTCCGTGGATTCGTTACCCAAATACTTTTCTGGTTACGCGAAACCGCCGAGCGGTGATGCGGACGCTTTACTGGGCGATTACTTTCCGGCCAGGCGTTTCAGCTCTTTCTGGGCGGCTTCCGTGCCGTAGCCGAGGCGGACGATCAGCTGGCTGAACTCGCGCAGCTCGACAAGTTTTTTGCGGTCCTGGCCGGCCCACTCTTCCATTTCGCGGGCGATTTTTTTCACCGTGGCCTCGTCGTTGCTTTTCTGGATCATGCGGCGCATGAGGGCGACCAGCTCGGGCGAGCGATCTTTCGCCGGCCGGTCGGGTCCTTTCAATTCCGCCCGCAATTCGTCCAGGGTCGGCGCCTTGCCGCCCAGCAGCTTGGCCATGGCCTGGAGAATCTTGGGCGCATCCGTTTCATTGGGCTGAACGATGGCGAAGTTGGCCACGGTCTTGTGGTCTTTGCCCAGGAGGATGGTCAGGGCGACCTTGCGATTGAGGCCGTAGTTGCCGGGACCCTCGATGCCGTCGAGGGAAATGGCGACCGGCGACTTCAGGGCCAGCGATTTTTTGGCGGTGGTGAGGAACGTTTCCGTCTTGGACTTGTCCGCGGTGAGCCAGACGAACTGGGTGTTCAGGCCGGTCTTGGCCAGCTTGACGGCGTACAGGTCCAGCGGCCGCAACAGCTGCAGGGCCGGGCGCGTGACCTCGTGCACGAAGATCAACAGGACCGGTCCCTTGCCGTCCTTGCCCAATAGCTCGGTTTCCTTGCCGGCCGCGGGCCCGGAAAAGACCTGAACCTTGAACGGCGTCAGCTTTTCGCCGGGCTGCGGGCCGGAAAAAACTTTTTCGTCATCGGCCCCGATCGGACCCGCGAGGAATGAACCGAAAACGACGATAATACCAAAACGCGGCATCGACCGATCCTCCCGTTAAAACCAAGATCCCATGTCCACCTAATCAAAGCAAAGATTCGCTCGGCGGCTGAATCCGGGATACATTATCTAATGTCGAGGAATAAAAAACCATAGGCTCCTGGATTTACTTCTTCAGAACCGAACCAAATCACGGAACGTAAAGCCGGCCCACCCCTCGATAGTTTTCGATGTCCAGGAAATACTCCAGGAATTTCACCGCCACCTGAAATGCATATTCCCGATCCTTGTAGATTCGCTTCGGGTTGGCCAGGGTGAAGACCGGAAGGCAGGCGGGCGAATTGGCCCGGCGAAGAGTGGCTTCCAGGGAATCGGGTCCATCGTCGTTGCGATTGCCGGTGATCAGGACCACCTGGTGGTCCTGACAAGTTTTCCACAATACCGCATCGGAGCTTTCGCGAGGCAAGGAGAATGTTTCAAAAGTGGGCAGGGACAAATGCAAGGCGTCCCAGATATCGCGCCACGCAGGGCTTTCCCAGATTTGCACCAAAACCTCGACTTGGCCCGGCACATCGTTATCCGCCAGAATTCCCTTCATGGTTGGTCTCCGGCGGCCCTTGGCGAATGCGGTCGGACCACAGGGTCTGGTACTTGGCGTGCGTGGCGTCCAGAAGAGCTTGAATCTCCGGCGGATTGCCGCGGGCGCAGCGCTCCAGGATTTTTTGATAATTCGCCATGACCTCTTCCCTGTGGTCCTCGATGTACCGGAGCGCCGCTTCAACCTGGTCGGAGGAAATACGAAAATGGGAGGCGATGCGCGCCGGACCCCAGCCGTCCTGATAGTAATCGAGAATGTCGTAGACCGTGATGCGCGTGCCGGCAATTTCCGGCCCGCGACCGCGATTGATGATTTTGTCCATAAACCCAACCTCGCATAGCACCCCTGTTCCAGAGCCAAATGTATAGTAACATTCCCCCAAACGAAATTGATAGGTCGGTTGTGAAAAAAAAAGTAACCGTTCACATCTTCAGAGCCGCGACTGTGAGAGAGCGGGAGGCGCCCTATTCGCTCCCTACGGTCGCGGCTCGGACGGTCAGGAAAAAACCCGCAAAAATGGGAAAGCACCAAGAAGAAAAAAGGATGGAAACCATGGCGCGCTATTGGTTGGCCGGTGCAATCTTGCTGATTCTCCCTATTCCCGCCTGGGCGCAGAAGCCGCCCCCCCGCCGGCCCAACGTCATTCTCATCATCGCCGACGACATGGGCCACGGCGACCTCGGCGTGCACGGCAATCCCGTTATCCGCACTCCCAACCTCGACCGCCTGGCCCGGCAAAGCGTGCGCATGAAATACTTCTACGTCGCGCCGGTCTGTTCGCCGACGCGGGCCAGCCTCATGACCGGGCGCTACAACTACCGCACCGGCGTCGTCGATACCTTCCTTGGCCGGTCCATGATGTATCCCGACGAGGTTACGCTGGCCGAGATGCTGGCCGCCGCCGGTTACCGTACCGGCATCTTCGGCAAATGGCACCTTGGCGATAATTATCCCCTGCGCGCCATGGATCAGGGCTTTCACGAAACCCTCGTCCTCAAAGGCGGCGGCATCGGCCAGCCCTCCGATCCCCCCGGCGGCTCCAGCTACTTCGATCCCGTGGTGCAACACAACGGCAAACAGGTGCAGAAGAAAGGCTACTGCAGCGACGCCTTCACCGACGCCGCCATCGACTTCATGGTGAAAAACCGCGATCGACCGTTCTTTGTCTACCTGCCGTTCAACGCGCCGCACACGCCGCTGCAAGTGCCTGACAAGTATTACCTGCCCTATAAGAAAATGAACCTGGGCCACGACCAGTTTCCCAAGGTCGGCCATCCGTTGCCCGGCAAGGCGCAAGTGGATGTCATCGCCAAGGTCTACGGCATGGTCACCAACATCGACGATAACATCGGCCGGCTCCTGGCCAAGCTCGACGAACTGAACCTGGCCGATGACACCATCGTCATCTTCCTGACCGACAATGGCCCGCAGCAGGTGCGCTACAACAGCGGCATGCGCATGCGCAAAGGCAGCGTGCATGAAGGCGGCGTGCGCGTGCCGTTCTTCGTCCGCTGGTCCGGTCATCTCAAAGGCGACCGCGACATCGACCGCATCGCCGCCCACATTGACGTGGTTCCGACACTGCTGGCCGCCTGCGCTGCCTCACCCCCCGCGAAGGTCCACCTCGACGGCAAGAATCTCTTGCCTCTGTGGAAGGGAGAGAAGATCGACTGGCCGGATCGCAGCCTGTTCTTCCAGTGGCACCGCGGCGACGTGCCCGAGCTGGACCGCGCATGTGCCGTCCGCACGCAGAGCTGGCGGATCGTTCAGCCCGAGGGAGTTCAGAGCAAGCCGGCCAAAATGACCTTTCAGCTTTACGACATGGTCAAGGATCCCTTCGAGCAGCACGACGTTGCCGACCAGCATCCGAAAATCGCGGTCAAGATGAAAAAGGATTATGAGGTCTGGTTCCAGGATGTGTCCGGCACGCGCGGTTTCGCGCCGCCGCGGATTCACCTGGGAGCGGCCCAGGAAAATCCCACCGTGCTGACACGGCAAGACTGGCGCGGCCCGAAGGCCGGCTGGAAGGACGGCGACTTGGGGCACTGGGAAGTGCAGGTGGCCCGCGCAGGCAAGTACGACGTCACCTTGACCTTCCAAAGCCCGGCCAGGAAAGAAACTGCCCATCTCCAGGTAGGCAAGGTCTGGGTCCAGAAGGAGGTGCCGGACGGGGCCAAGGAAGCGGTGTTCAAGGGGGTGTCTTTACCTTCCGGTCCGGGCCGGCTGGAGGCGTGGCTGGCGGCAGGCGGCCGGACCCGCGGCATGGCCTATGTCGAGGTGCGGCGGGAGTAAGCCTGGCTTGATCAAGTAGTTTCTGACTTCTGAACTCCGCGGAGAAGTTCAGAAAGAGAATCACGGAAGCCGAAAGTACGAAAACCCGAAATCGGGCAAGGAAATAGTTTTTCCATTTCCGCACAGTCTCAAGAAATCTGTCCACTTCCGCACACCCAATTCATACTTGCAGGTCCAAAAAAAGTGGCGAAAGGATTACCTCAACGATTTGGGTCTTGTTCCGACTTTGGCACAAATCTTGCTGATTAAACGGTGGAAGGAGGCTCGTCATGGATGCCATGCGTCAGTGCATGGAATGGATGCGGTCGCTCGGCTGGGTCGGCATGGTGCTGGGTGTGTCCCTGTTGGCCGGTCTCGTCGTGCTGATCGTGTTTCTGATTAGACGGAGCTGGAACGGGCGCACTTGAGGAGGTCAGGCTTTCTAGCCTGACCGGGCCGCTCAGCTTGATTGAGGAACAAAATGCGTCAGCCTGGAAAGGCTGACCTACAAAGTGCGCTGTAGCCTTCCCGAGTGGGAGGAAATCTCTTTCCCTTTCAAGCAAAAGCCAAGAGTGAATCATGGCAGGCGTCCGAGGAATCCTATTGAAGATCGGCGTGGGCCTTTTCCTGGGGACGGGTGTGTTCTTGCTTTTTTGGCCCTGGGAAATCGATGAGGAAAGCGACGGCCCAAACCACGCCCAGCATACGCCCGATCCGGCCTGGCTGGCCCAGGCCGCCGGCGTGGAGACCGAAGCTATCGCCTATCGGCAACTGGCCAGCGAACTGCGCACGATCGGCAAGCTCGACTACAACGAAAGCCGCGTCGCCTACATCACGGCCCGCATCGCCGGCCGGGTGGATCGCCTGTACGCCGACTTTACCGGAGTGCCGGTCAAGAAAAAAGAACACCTGGTGGATATTTACAGTCCGGATTTGTACGTGGCCCAGACCGAGTTGATTCGGGCTCTGGAGCGGCTGGCGGAATCCCGCGGCCGGCAAACGCCTCTGGAGTCCGACTTCGCCCAGAGCAACCTCGAGGCGGCCCGGACCAAGCTCAGTTTGTTGGGTATCCTGCCCGAGCAAATCGAGGAAATCGAGCACTCCAAAAAGGTCAAAACCCATTTAACCATCTACGCTCCCCTGGGGGGAACCGTCATCGAGAAGAATGTCCGTCTTGGACAATACGTCAAGGAGGGCGATCCGCTTTATCGCATTGCCGAGCTGGACCCGATCTGGCTGTACCTGGACCTGTACGAGTATGACGTGGGATTGATCCGCTACGGACAAAAAGTGGAGGTCACCGTCGAGGCTTATCCCGGGGCGACGTTCAAGGGGAGCGTGGTCTTCAAGGACCCGTTTTTGGACGACCGTACGCGGACCGTGAAGGTGCGCGTCGTCTTGCCGAACGGGGAGAAAAAACTGCAGCCGGCCATGTACGCTTCCGCGACCATTCTCGTCCGCCTGCGCGGCGACGGCACGCCGGCGGAGACCGGCCTGGAGGGCAAATACTTCTGCCCCATGCATCCCGAGGTGGTGCAAAAAGACCCAGGCGAATGTCCGCGCTGCGGCATGAAACTGGAACTGGTGCCGAAAGCGCCCCCGCCGGCCAAGGATCCCCACAAAGGACACCAAAAAAAGGGGGACGAACCCAAGGGACATGAACACATGGGCCATGAGCATGAGGGACATGAACCCGATGCCCTTGCTCCCAAACCCGGCCCGGCCCTGGCCATTCCGGTTTCCGCCGTCCTGGACACGGGCCGGCGCAAAATCGCCTATCGCCAGAACAAGGACGGTTCTTTCGAAATTGTGGACCTTCAAGTAGGACCGCGCGCGGAAGGCAAAGATGCTAAGGGAAAAAAAGTCAGCTATTACCCCGTGCTGGCGGGGCTGAAGGCCGGCGACCGCGTCGTGGTGCGCGGCGGATTCTTGCTAGACAGTCAGCGGCAGATCGAGGGCCTGCCGAGTTTGCTGTACCCCGAAGGCCGGTCGGCGGCCCACTTGCATTCCGCCCACGGCGGCCCGACGCCGCCGGCCAAAGCCCCAACACCGCCGGCGCACAAGCACTAGGCCCTTCGGACAAATGTTTGGCGCAAACAAAATTGCCAATTGCCAATTGCCAATTGCAAATTTCCAGCAAGTGGAAAAATCTATGGCAATCCTCTTCAAAAATTGGCAATTGGCAATTGGTAATTGGCAATTGGCAATGTTTGATCTTGTACCGCCGGGATAAACCCGGCGGCTCGTTGAAGTCGCTCCCATGGTGAACTTCCTTATCCGCTGGTGCCTGGATCATCGCTTTCTCGTGATCCTTTTCACCCTGGCCATCCTGGGAGCGGGTTATTATTGCCTCGTCAATACGCCGGTGGACGCCATACCCGACATCGGCGAAAAGCAGGTGATTGTCATCGCCGACTGGCCTGGCCGCTCCCCCCAGGATGTGGAAGACCAGGTGACCTATCCGCTCACGGTCAGCTTGCAGGGCACTCCGGGAGTGAAATCCATTCGCTCCATGTCGGGCTTCGGTTTTGCCATGGTGTTCATCATCTTCCGGGACGACGCGGAATATTACTGGGCGCGATCGCGCGTGCTGGAGCGGCTGAACGTGGCCACGGGCAAAATGCCCAAGGACGTGGTGCCCGTCTTAGGGCCGGACGCCACCGCCCTGGGACAGGTTTTCTGGTACACCCTGCAGGCCGACGGCGCCGACCTGGGCCAGCTCCGCTCGCTGCACGATTGGTTCATCCGCTACCAGCTGCAAGCGGTGGAAGGGGTGTCCGAGGTCGCCACCCTGGGCGGTTTTGTCAAGCAGTACCAGATCGACGCGCATCCGGACAAGCTCCGCGCCCACCGGGTCAGCTTGAAGGAAGTCGAGGAAGCAGTCCGCAAAAGCAACATTGACGTGGGGGCCAAGGTCGTCGAGAACAACAAGATTGAATTCTTCATTCGCGGCGTGGGTTTTGTCAAAAGCCTGGCCGATGTGGAAAACATCGTCATTCGCCAGGAAGGCGGCACACCGATCCTGATCAAGAACGTGGCCACGGTCCAGCTGGGTCCGGATTTTCGCCGCGGCGTCCTGGATGACGCCGGCCGCGAAACCGTAGGCGGCGTGGTCCTGATGCGCTACGGCGAGAATCCGCTGGCGGTCATCGAGCGGGTCAAGGACAAGATTCAGGAAATCGAGCCGGGCCTGAAAATCACCCTGGCCAGCGGCAAACAGGTGCCGGTGCGCATCATCCCTTTTTATGACCGCACCGGACTGATTTACGAAACCATCGGCACCTTGACCGAAGCGCTGACCCAGGAACTGCTGGTAACGGCCATCGTGGTCCTCCTCTTTTTGCTGCACCTGCGCAGCACGCTGGCCATTCTGCCCACGCTGCCGTTGTCGGTGGCCCTGGGCTTCATTGTCATGTATTACCTGGGCATCGACAGCAACATCATGTCGCTGGCGGGCATTGCCATCGCCATCGGCACCATCGCCGACATGGGCATCATCATCACGGAGAACATCTACCGCCGCCTGGCGGCTGAACCGGACCGCCCGCACGGCCAGGTGGTGTACGAGGGGGCCAGCGAGGTGGGCGGCGCCATCGTCACCGCCGTGGCCAATACCATCATTTCCTTCATTCCGGTGTTCGCCCTGACCGGACCGGAAGGCAAGCTGTTCAAGCCGCTGGCTTACACCAAGACATTCGCCATCGCGGCTTCGGTGCTCCTGGGTTTGACCCTGGTGCCGGTACTGGCTTATTACCTGCTCAAACCGAGGCGCTGGTCGCCGCGGCGGGCTCTGCTGGTGGGCTGCGGCACCGGCCTGGCGGCGGTGTTCGTGGTGCAGGGGCTGTTGCGCTGGGGCCTGGGCAACGGCCGCTTCAGCGGTTGGCCCACCGCCATCGGCGTCGGCATCATGGCGGCCGCCGCCGTCTACCGCATGGGCCGCGAGCGCCTGCTGCCCTTGGAACAGAATACCGTGGCTCGCGGCATCGCCGCCGTCTTCCGCCCGACCCTGCGCTGGGTGCTGAACCACAAGGGCCTTTTCATGATCCTCCCCGTGGCCCTGCTCCTTTTGGGAATGTTGGTCTGGCTCGGTTTCGCCCGCCTGGCCTACCCGGTGGAAATGGGCTTGAAAGCGGTGGGTGTGGATCCCACGGATACTCCGGCATGGGCCCGGCTCGGCAAAAAGTTCCCCGGCATCGGACGCGAGTTCATGCCGGCGCTGGATGAGGGATCGCTCTTGTTCATGCCGAGTTTGTTGCCTTCCGCGAGTTTGACCCAGGCCCAGGAAGTCATCGCCAAGCAGAACGTGGCCATCCGCTCGGTCCCCGAGGTACTCAGCGTGGTGGGCAAGGTGGGCCGGGCGGACTCCGCCCTGGATCCCGCGCCCATCAGCATGATCGAGACGATTATCATGCTCAAGCCGGAAAACAAGTGGCGCAAAGTTCGCAGCCAGCGCTGGCACAGCGGCAGCTTTGCCAGCCCGGCCTTGAACTACTTCTGGCCCGAAGAACGCCGCATCACCAAGAAGGAAATCCTCGCCGAGCTGCAAGCCAAGACGGATATTCCCGGGGTTCTGCCCACCTGGCTGCAGCCCATCCAGACCCGGATCGTCATGCTGCAGACAGGCTTCCGGGCCATGATGGGCGTGAAAATCTTCGGCGCCGATGCGGACCAGATCGAGAAAGTCGGCCTGCAAATTGAGAAACTCCTCCGCAAGATTCCGGGGGCCACCGACGTGGTCGCCGACCGCATCATCGGCCGGCCGTACATCCAGTTTGTGCCCGACCGCCGCGCCCTGAGCCGCTACGGCGTCACCATTCGCGCCGTGAACGATATCATCGAGATTGGCGTGGGCGGGGAAAACCTGACCACCACGGTGGAGGGACGCGAGCGCTATCCCATGCGCGTCCGCTATCCGCGCGAGCTGCGCGAGCGGCTCGACGACCTGAAGCGGATTCCGGTTCCCACCTCGACCGGCATCCCGGTACCCATTGGCCAGCTCGGCGAGATTATTTACTGGATCGGCCCGCAAGAATTGAAAAGCGAAAACGGCCTGCTGGTCGGCTACGTGACCATGAACACCCGCGACCGCGATGAGGTAAGCGTGGTCGAGCAAGCCGAGGCCTTTCTCCAGGCCGAAAAAAAACGCAGCGACGACCTCATCGCCGCCGGCAAGCACGAGCAAGCCACCCTGGTGGTGCCGCCCGGTTATTACTGGAAGTGGTCGGGCCAGTACGAAAACCAGGTGCGGGCCATGGAGCGCCTATCCTGGATGGTGCCGTTGGTGCTGTTCTCCATGTTCGTGATGATCTACATGGGCCTGGGTCGCTGGTGGCTGGCCTTCATCGTGTTTTTTGCCATTGTGGTTTCCGCTTCCGGGGGTTTCGCCTTGCTGCTCTTTTATGGTTTCAACCTGAGCGTGGCGGTGTGGGTGGGCTTCATCGCCCTGTTCGGCATTGCCGACGATGTCAGCGTGGTCATGCTCAGTTTTCTGGAACAGAAGTTCGAGGGGTCGAAGCCGAAAAGCATCGCCCAAATCCGCGACATGGTCCTGGACGCTTCGCTGCAGCGCGTGCGGCCGCTGCTCATGACCACGGCCACCACGGTGTTCGGCCTGATGCCGATCTTCCTGGCCACCGGCCGGGGCTCGGACGTGATGAAACCGATGGCCATTCCCAGCGTCGGCGGCATGGCCGTGCAGTTGATCGCCTTCCTGTTGGCGCCGTGCCTGTATTGCCTGGTCAAGGAATGGCAGTTCCGGCGGGGGCTGGGGAACCCCACCGGGTAAGATAAGGTCACGGGCCCGGCCGGGGAAGAACCTCCGAAGGAAACTCCCTTACCTCGGGCGGACGTCGCGGAAGCCCTCTCTTTATTGGGGGAATATTTTCCTTTCCCCCGGAAAATTCCTTTGCATTATTCCTCAAAATTGTTAAGTTTCGATTGAAGAATTAATAAAATTTTTCCAATCTTTGTCGGGCAAAGGCGGAGGCTCTCAATTGGACGAACTCGCCGAACGCTTCGAAAACCTTTTACGGAAGTCTATTCGGATCTCCATTGAACTCGGTTATACGCCTACAGTGTTCATCGGCATGCTGATTCGCGAGTGGGTCGCCAAGGCCGACAATGATTTGACGAACGCGGTTCACACGCTCACCCTCAAATTAATAATTAATTCACTTCTTCGCGAAACGATTTCTCACGATCATCCGGGCTTCGTTTCGGATTGTGCCCGCTCCAGGTGGTTTCGGACCTCATCCAGCGTTTTGGCCTTTTTGATCGTCCGCTTCAAGGCTCGAAGCAACTCCACGTCTTTGACTGTGCGAATTGCCGGAAGCAACTTTCGTCCCGCTTGGCCGAACTTAAGCTCAAGACCGAACTCGATCGCTTCTGAAAAACCTTCGGCAAATCCATGGCGTTCGACACTGGTGATGAATGGCATTTTTTTCTCCTCCTCAAAGTGAAACATTTCTTCGTGGAACTGTGCCTCAAGTTCGTCCGGCAAATCCATGATCCAGTCGATCAGGCGGAAAAGCTGGCGGATATCCTCCTCGGTCCAGTTTCGCTCGTACAGGCCTTTGACCACCCGCAATTTCCACAGGCGGCGTTGGTTGGGATCGTCCCGCGTCGCCAGGGCTTGCACATGGGCCAGCACCAAGGCGGCGAAGGGATTGTTATTCTTTTCCAGGGCCTCCAGGTCTTTGGCGTGGTCCAGGAGCTTGGCAACCAGGAATTCGATGCCGGTCCGGCAGCCCCAGCGACCGTAGTTAAACAGGTTGGGTCGCCAGTCGGGATTGTCATCGCACAGCACCGCCAGGCTGACCACTTCCTGATTATACACCGCGTAAGCCCCGACGTTGTAGCGAAACATCCGTTCCGGGAAGTTCTTGTCGTAGGTCCCCTGCACTTCGATGTGAATGAGCAGCCAGCATTCTTGGCCGCCCTTCAGCCAGACTTTGAATAGCTTGTCCGCCAAGCCTTTGCCGACTTTGGCCCGGCGAACAATCTGCTGGAATTCTTTGTCCAGCGCCAGGAAACCGCGGTTCCAATCGATGTCAGCATGGATGAGGGGAAAGAAAAAAGACAAGAAGGGTTGCAGGTACAAATGCAAGGCATCCTTCCAGGGGCTATCAAAATCGGCGCTGGTTTTTGGTCGTTTCGGCATGGCTTGGACTATACGGACCCGGCAGGTCGCAGAGCAAGGAAAAAAGAGGTCGGGCCAACACGGCGGACGTGCGCCGCGCCGTAGCCGCCCGAGCTGTGATGGAATGGCCTGGAAACCCGATTGCCGCGTCGCCTTCCTTTGGGTACACTTGCGGCTTCACGGCAGCCGAAGCGGACACAGTATTCGAGTCAACGCTTAATACCGAATTTGCTTTCGTTGGGAGGCTGGCCATGCGGACGATGTCGAAATCACCGACTACCACTAGCGACCAGGCGGCAGACCGCCTGTGCACTCGTCGTTTGCCCCGCGCGCGTCCGCCGACGCATCCGGGTCAGATGCTGCTCGAGGAGTTCCTGGTGCCGCTTGGGATTAGCCAATCGGCTCTGGCGGTGCGCCTGGCGATCTCCTTTCCGCGCCTGAATGAGATCGTTCGGGGGAAGCGCGGGGTGACGCCGGATACGGCCCTGCGCTTGGCGCGGGTGGTGGGAATGTCCGCCGACTTCTGGCTTGGGTTGCAGCAGGACTGGGACCTGTGGCGTGCCCTGCACAGCAAGCGTGCGACCGCGATCAACCGCCTCAAGCCGCTCGGTCGATAACTTGTCCACGGCTTCCAGAAACATGCGGACCTGGCTTGGCCGAAATCCTTTGTTGGATGCAGGGATTCCCTTACTTTCGGCGGAATTCCTTGGCAAAATTCCTCAAAATTGTTAGGTTTCGATTTGGTGAATTGCTATGGAGAGTTTTCTGCCTTTGTCCGGACAAATGCGGACAATTTCTCGTTCGGCGGCAAAGCGAGGTTTCTATGCCGGGTTTCATTAAGGTGATCGCTTGGTCCTTGGCAGGCGCTATCATCGGCGGGGCCTTGGTGTTCTTGGCCTTCTCGCCTACCTCAACGGATAACTCGGTTCGGGGCTTTGAAACCGGCCAACAGCTCTTGATGGGCATCGGTGGCGCGGTCGTGGGACTTGTGCTTGGGGCAATTGTCGGAGTCATTCGCGAGCACTGGCGACGTAAATGAGACGGTCTACGCGGTCGCCTTCGGCTCCGCGCTAAACAAGGTGTCACTTCGGCGGGCCCGGCAGGGGAAGTACCTCCCCAAAAGACACCGGTCCGCCAATGACCCGTTCGAGGGTGGCCAGGCGGCGAAAATAATCGGCGGTCGCTTCGTAGTAGCGCTCGCTCAGGTTGACGAAGTTCCGCTGGGCTTCAATCAAGCTGAGGAAGGGGATTTGCGGTGCTTTGCCGGTCGCATAGGCGGCCTGGGCGGCTTTCACGTTGGCGCGGGCGGCCGGCAAAATGGTTTGGTTATATAACGCCAGGACCTTTTCGCTTTCGACAAGCTGTTCGTAAGCTTCCTGGACCTGAAAGTGAATCTGATTGGTTCGGCTTGCCAGTTCCGCCCGGCGCTGGACGATCCGCGCCTGGGCCTCGGACACGGCGGCATTCCGACGCCCCAGGCGCAGGGGGATATTCAGGCGCAGGCCGATTTGTGGGGCCAGGTCCCGCATCGCACCATTGCCCATGATAGAATCGTAGGCCGCGGCGGCTTCCAAGTCCGGGTAATATTCCCGGTAGGCCAGGGCCAGCGCCGTCTGGTCGGCCGCCAGGCGATCTCCAAGGGCCTTCAAATCGGGCCGCTGGGCCAAGGCGTAGGTCCGCAACGTTTCCACCGGCGGCAGACCGGGGACCGCCTTTAACTTGGGCGGCGGATCACCAAGGGGCGCATCCGGCGGCAGGTTCATGAGCGTATTGATCCGGGCCACGGCCACCTGGCGCATGCGGTCCAGCAGCAGGCGGCGTTCGCGTTGCCGGCCGATTTCCACCTCGGCTTGCAGGACGTCTTGCTGGGGCGCGCCGGTTTTAAAACGGGCCAGGGCGCTTTCGCGGAAATCTTTCAACAGTCGCAGACTTTCGTCATTCACCGACAGGCCGCGATCCACCAGGTAATAGTCGAAAAAGGCGAGTTTGGCCGCTTCGATGAGCTGAACGCGCATATCTTCGACGTCGTTGGCGGCCGCGCTCGCTTCCGCCAGGGCCGACTGGCCGCGCAACCGCAACTTGCCGGGAAAGAGAAATTTTTGCGAAACTTCCAGGCGATAACCGGCATCCACCGTGTTGGACCCGAACGAGGCCGGCGCCAGCATGGCCGAGAACATGGGATCATCCAGGGAACTAACCTGGGGATAGCGGGCCGAAGCGGCCTGCCAGGCGGCGACCATTTGTGCCAGGCTGGGATTGCGGGCCACGACTTGCTCGACCACCTCTTCCAGAGACAATTCTTTTTGTCCCTTGGGATTTTCTTCTTTTGTTTTGGGAGGATCAATTTTGCCCACGCCCAGAAAAATCGGGGTTGGCCAAACCGCCACGGGCGGTTGCAAAACAATCCGACCAGCGGAAGAATTCGAAACGGCAGAGGTTGGAGACGAAAACGGGCGTGTTTCGCCAGAAGGCGCTATCGGCCGCGCCACCGGAGCCGTTTGGGAAAATACGCATTTTGCGAAAGCGAGGAACAACAAGAGCAAAAACGGCTGGCTGGTTATTTTTCCCGACCCCTTCATATTCCATCCTTTGAGGGTTCAGGGGCTTTGCAACGCAATTGTAGGTCGGCCTTTCCAGGCCGACGTCCCTTGCCCAGATTCATTGAGCTTGGGCGGTTCAGGTCGGGCTGGAAAGCCCGACCTACTAATTCGTTGCAAAGCGGGGTTCAGGCGAGAAAGGCGCCTGAAATCGGCATGGGACCAGGAACCGGAAAAGCTCCCTACAAGGTTATCGGGCCGGCAAATTCGGATTCTTCAATAAAGTCGAAATCTTTTTCCAGGACACTTTCGCGGAGTGATTTTTTTGGAGTGCGGCGTGCGTCGCCGCTTTGGATGGCTGCACGACACGGTTTGTTTTTGCCGCAAATCCTGTAGGGAACGCCCTCCGTGGCGTACCGGGGGTATGCCGGGATTCCGTCCTACCGGAACGGCACAGAGGCCGTTCCCTACAGACCTTAGCAAACCTTGTCGTAAGTTCTCAATAACCCTGGGGAAACCCTGGGGTGGTCGGGGATTTATTTGTCCGAGCCGGAAGCGTAAGCGACGGCCGAAGCCTGGCGTGGCCGTCGCTTACGCTTCCGGCTCGGAACCGGCACGAGTGCCTCGGTCAGACGATACCCCAGCCAAACCCAGGTTTATTGAGAACTTTCGTGCACCCGCTTAGGATGGGCAGGGCCAAGAAGTGTACGCCTCGATGCAAAGCGGCGACGCATGCCGCACTCCAAAAATTGCCGGCCACTTCTAGGTCCCGGAAAAAGCGTGGGTTCTTGCTTTTTCCACCCGACCTGGGGAAAATAGCCGGCAGGCCAGTTTCCGCGCTTCTCGGGGTGAAGCCATGTACGTTCACTGCCCGCATTGCCGCGGTTCCATCGAGCTGGAAAAGGACACCGCGGCCGAGGAAATCGTATGTCCTTCCTGCGGGTCCACTTTCCGTCTGCAAACCCAGCCCTCCACC
The DNA here is from genome assembly GCA_964518515.1 of uncultured Alcaligenaceae bacterium. Lineage (GTDB taxonomy): Bacteria > Planctomycetota > Planctomycetia > Gemmatales > Gemmataceae > CAZFGM01. The sequence continues at coordinate 14,575 of CAZFGM010000003.1, forward strand.
CAGGCTTACGAGACCTTGCGCGGTCAGAAAATCGGCAAGTTTGAGCTGCTGGAAACGGTGGGCGCCGGCGCCTTCGGCACCGTGTACAAGGCGCGGGACGCGGAGCTGGACCGTATCGTGGCCATCAAGGTGCCGCGGGCGGGGAACTTCCCGGGCCAGGACGACTCCGAGCGCTTTTTGCGCGAGGCTCGCAGTGTTGCCCAGCTTCGCCACCCGGCCATCGTGCCGGTGCACGAGGTCGGCGCCTGGCAAGCCGACGGCCTCAGCCGGCCGGTGCCGTACCTGGTCAGCGATTTCGTCGAGGGCGTCACCCTGGCCGACTTGCTGACCGCCCGCCGTCTCAGCTTCCGCGAAAGCGCCGAGCTGATCGCCCAGGTCGCCGACGCCTTGCACTATGCCCACGAGCACGGCGTCGTGCATCGCGACGTCAAGCCGTCCAATATCATGCTGGAATCAGGAGTCAGGAGTCAGGAAACAGATGTCATGAGTCAGGAATTAGAAACCAGGAAAACGGATTGTTCTTCCCTGACTCCTGACCCCTGTCTCCTGAACCCAAAACTCACGGACTTCGGCCTGGCCAGGCGCGATGCCGGCGAGGTGGTCATGACGCAGGAAGGACAGGTGCTGGGCACGCCGGGCTACATGAGCCCGGAGCAGGCCCGCGGCGAATCGCACCAGGTAGATGGCCGCGGCGACGTGTACAGCCTCGGCGTCATCCTCTATCAACTGCTGACGGGCGAACTGCCGTTTCGCGGCAACCCGAAGATGTTGCTGTTGCAGGTGATGCACGAGGACCCGCGGCCGCCGCGCCGCCTCAACGACCGCATTCCCCGCGACCTGGATACTATTTGTCTGAAGTGCTTGCAAAAGGAGCCGAAGAAGCGCTATCTCACGGCCCGGGAGTTGGCGGAAGATTTGCGCCGCTGGCTCAAGAGCGAGCCGATCAAAGCCCGCCCGGTTGGGCGGCTGGAAAAAGCCTGGCGCTGGTGCCGGCGCAAGCCGGCGGTGGCGGCCTTGTCGGCGGCGCTGGGGCTGGTCCTTCTGGGGGGTCTGCTGGCGGTTACTTTATTATGGCTGGAGGCGGAAGACAGTGCCGCGGAGGCCGGGCGGCAGAAAACTCTGGCCGATCAGCGGGCCACCGAGGCGGAGCAGGCCAGACGCCGCACCCGCCAAGCCCTCGACCGCCTATCCTCCAGGGTCATTGAGGATTGGCTCGGTAAGCAGAAAAACCTCACCGAGGAGCAAAAAAATTTTCTCCGCCATGCCCTGAAAGATTACGAGGAATTCACCAAGGAAACGGGTGAAACCCCGGAACAGCGGTTGGGACTGGCAAGGGCCTATTACCGGGTGGGGATCATTCAATACCGCCTGGGTTTACCGGAAGAGGCAGATGTAGCTTTCAAGCGCAGTCTTGCTTTGCTGGACCGTCTTCACGGTGACCACCCCGCAGTACCTGAATATGCCCAAGACCTGGCCAAAACGCATACCGGCCGCGGGATCGTTTTTAATGCCCTCGGCCGGGTGGAGGAGGCGCTGGTGGCCCATGATGCGGCCCTAAAAATCCAGAAAATCATGGTCCGCGACAATCCCATCCCCGACTATGCCGAGGGCCTGGCCCTAACGCACAACAACCGGGGGGGCTTGTTGCAGAAGCTTGGACGGGTAAAGGAGGCGCTGGCCGCCTATGACACGGCGCAAAAGATTCAGCAAACCCTGGTCAACGAACACCCCGCCGTTCCCGCCTATGCCGAGGACCTGGCCGGAACGCTCTACAACCGGGCCGGCTTGTTGGAGGACTTGGGCCGGCGGGAGGAGGCCCTGGCTGGTTTTGACGCGGCCGAAAAGATTCAGCAAACCCTGGTCCGTGACCACCCCGCCGAAACGGGTTATGGCCAGAGTCTGGCCCTAACGCACAACAACCGGGGGGCTTTGTTGAGGGGCCTCGGCCGGGTGGGGCAGGCCTTGGCCGCCTATGATGCAGCCCTAAAGATCCAGCAAATCATGGTCCGCGACCACCCCGCCGTCCCCGCCTATGCCGAGAACCTGGCCACAACCTGCCACAACCGCGGGCTCGTGTTAAAGGCTCTGGGCCGGTGGGAGGAGGCCCTGGCCGCCTATGACGCGGCCCACAACATCAAACAAACTCTTGTCCGTGACCACCCCGGCGTCCCCAAATATGCCCATGAACTTGCCCAATCGCAAAACAACCGTGCGTTCTTGCTGAAAGACCTGGGCCGGCCAGAGGAGGGGCTGGCCGCCTGTGACGCGGCCCTAAAGATCGTGCAAAGCCTGGTCCGCAACCACCCCGGCGTCCCTGGATATGCCCTGGTCATGGCCAACACGCAGTTCAACCGTGGGACCTTGTTGAAAGACCTGGGCCGGCCAAAGGAGGGGTTGGCCGCTTGCGACGCGGCCCACAAAATCCTGCGAATTTTGGTTCGCGACTACCCCAGAATTCCCGAATATTCCCAGGATCTGGCCCAAAACCACAACAACCGCGGGGGCTTGTTGAGGGACTTGTTCCGGTGGCATGAAGCGCTCGCTGAATTGGACGCGGCCCTAAAGATTCAGCAAACCCTGGTTCGCGACCACCCGGGTGTTCCTGATTATTCCCAGAATCTGGCCAGATACCATTTCAACCGGGTGGCATTCCTGTTGGTCCAGGTGCGGGTGAAGGAAGCATTCGCCGCTATGGACGCGGCTCTAAAGATCCAGCAAACCCTGGTCCGCGACTATCCCGCCATTCCCGTTTATGGTCAGGAACTGGCCACAATGCGCAGCGGAAGCGCGGGCTTGTTGGTCACCTTCGGGCGACAAAAAGAGGCGCTGGCCGCCTACGACGCGGCCTTAAAAATCCAGCAATCCTTGATACGCGACCACCCTACCGTGCCGGACTTTGCCGTGGACTTGGGCGAAACTTATGTCAAGCTGGGGAACCTGATGGTAGGTAAAAGCGGCAAGTCGGCGGAAGGGCTCGAGTGGTATGCCAAAGCCATTGCCACATTGGAGCCGGTGTATCAGAAGCAACGGCTCGTCAAGGCCCGCCAGCTCCTCCGCGACGCCAGCTGGAGTCGCGCCAGCGTCCTCGACCGGCTGGCTCGCCACCTCGAGGCCCTGACCGACTGGGACCGGGCCCTCCGGTGGGATCACGAGAAGCGCAAAGAGATCCCCAAGAGCCGGGCCCAATGCCTGATCAGGGGCAGTTTGCAAGCGGTGGACCGATTCAAGAAGGGAGAACGCCCTCAGGCCCTAAAGGACGCCGACTTCCTGGCCCGAGCCAAGAACAACAATGACCAGGCGCTTTATCACTGTGCCGGCGTTTTTAGTCTGGCCTCCGCCGGCGAAAAAGATGGGACGAAAAAAGAGCAGCACGCCCGCAAAGCAATCGAGCTGCTGCGCCAAGCCCGCGACCATGGCCTGTTCAAAAACCAAATCCTCGTCCAGCAACTGAAACATGATCCGAACCTGGCACCACTTCGCGACCGCGCGGATTACCAAAAACTCGTGGCGGACCTGGGCCGTAAAGAGCCGTGAGAGGCAATTGGGAGTGCGGCGTACGTCGCCGCTTTGGATTGGAAGGGACAAGACGTGTAACGCCTCGATCCAAAGCGGCGACGCACGCCGCACTCCAAAAGTGCGCTCGATCAGGCCCCGTTCATATATATCTGGACCCACTTAGTTTTCGGCCCCCCGCGGAAGGCGGACCGGCCGGTCCACAGAGCGGCCTCCAGCTTTATACGGGCCTCTTGCATCTGGGTTTGGTATTTCTTGGCAAACGTTTCTTGCTTTTCTTTCGGCCAGGCGCGGACCCTTTTATCGAGCTCCGCCGCTCGTTCGTTGATTTTCTTGATTTCCTCCGCGACGGCCTCCGCGGAAGCTTTATCCGTGATTTTGTCGCAGATTTCCGCCAGTTGATTCATGACCTGGATTTGATCCCGGACCACGGAATCGTCGCTCTGGCCGCAGCCGACCAACAGGACCGCACCCGCCAGCCCGCAACCCAGCACCAATCCTTGTCGCATTGGAAAGATCTCCTTCGAAATAACATTCCGTCGCACGACTTCCTCGGAACCGGACCCTTTTAGGGACTGGGCAAGAATAAGTTGGTCAATTCCGTAGGACGGATTTTTAATCCGTCCCGCATGGGATGGACGGATTACAAATCCGTCCTACGAAGATCGCACAGGTTATTTTTTCCCAGGCCTTTTAGTTCTTTTTGGGCAGATTGGCCCGCTTGGCCCAGTCGCTGGCCGGGTAATCGCTGATCAGTTTTTCCCAGCTGGGCCGGAGCTGGGCCGGGTCCTTGGTGTTCTTGTACTGGGCCACGCCCAGCCAGTAAAGGGCCTGGGCGCCGTGATCGCTGCCCCGGTGCCGCTCGGCCACTTCCTGAAAGTGGTGAACCGCCTGGGGGAATTGCTGCCGGTCGAGCCGGTAGCGTCCCAGGCCCAAGGCCAGCTGGGCCAGGAAATCTTCCGGCGGCAGGTAGCCCTCGATGCGGTAATGGGCCTTGCCGGCGTCGTCGCCGACCACCACGTTGGGGGTCCAGATGACGTCGAAACTGGCGGCGACCTCCGGTTTTTCCTTGACCGGCACCTTGACCGCCACGAAATGCCGGCCGACGAACGACACTACGCGGTTATCGGAATACGTCACGGTATCCATGGCCACGCACGCGCCTCAGGTCGGGGCGGCGGTGAAATCGACCAGCACCGCCTTGTTCTCCCGCCGGGCCCGCTCGCGGGCCTTCTCCACCGACGCTTCCCACGCCACGCTCTCTGGTCCTGCCATGATGCACCTCCTTGGTTTTGGCCAAAAGGTCTTTTTCCAAAGCTCATTTTAGGCACATTTTTGGGGATTTGGCGAAAAAATGTGGTCGCTCGGAGCGGTGAGGTGCCATTTGGCCCAGCCGATCCAAAGCGGCGACGCACGCCGCACTCCACAAAAATTGCCCGCCCCAGCGACGCTGGGAGTGGGGCTTTGCAACGAATTAGTAGGTCGGGCTTTCCAGCCCGACCTGAACCGCCCAAGCTCAATGAATCTGGGCAAGGGACGTCGGCCTGGAAAGGCCGACCTACAATTGCGTTGCAAAGCCCTGGGAGTGGGGATAATAGAAGAATATCAATTATTCCACTTGCCAGGCATTCATGGAAAAGGCCGGTCAGATTGTGCAGGCGGTAAAGTAAGGGAAAATTCGTTATCTTACCGTTCTTGCTTGCATTTCCCCCTTGGGGTATTTAATATCAGTATGTTTGCGGGGCCCTTGCTGCGGGGGATGCCCGTCCCAGTCCGCGCTCCCTCTCCAGAGCACCGTTTTTTTCATCTTTTCATCCTTGCGGTCAGGCACCAGGAGTTCGCGGCGTATGGCGTCATTATTCTCCTTCCTTCGCACCTGGTTCGCAACCCGGAAACAATACTCCACGCGACCGGTCCGGCGACGGGCCAGGCGGCCGTTGACTCTGGAAATCCTGGAGGATCGCAGCCTGCCCAGTTCCGGGAACCTGGCTCCCGTTTTGCCGGTGCTGGACGACCAGGCCATGTCGCACGTCCAGGATAAGCTGACCCTCACGGTGAATGCCGTCGATGCGGAGGGCGACGCGGTAACGTATAGCGCCCAGGTGGCGGGGCCGGCCGCCCGGGCCTACCAGCTGGATCAGGCTCTGGGCCTGAATTTCATGGGGAGCTATTACACGGGCTATCATGGGCAGAACGAAAAATGGCTGCAGGCCCGTGACGGCCAGTTTTATGGCATCCTGCCCAGCGGGGCGGTGCATCATTGGCTGGGCACCGCGGCAGCCACCTTTGCCGCCGGCGGCCGGGTCGCCACCCTCGACGCCACCTTCCACGCCGATCCCAGCAAGCTGTGGAATGCTCCTGTCCCGCCGCTCGTAACGGTATCGGCCAATCAGCTCACCATCGATCCCCCGGCGGGGTACGTGGGGTCGTTCCAGGTCGAGGTCACGGCCAGTGACGGCCAGGCCAGCAGTACCGGGACGTTTGCGGTCACGGTGACCAACGCCGCGCCGGAGTTGTCGGCGCTGGCGGACCAAACCATGAAAGCGCGGCAGGATACGATCACGCAGGTCGTGTCGGCCAGCGACGCGGACGGGGATGCGGTTACGGTTCGTGCCCAAGTAGTTGGCGTTGCCGCCCAGGCCTACCAGCTGGATCAGGATCTGGGCCTGAGCTTCATGGGCAGCTATTACACCGGCTATCACGGCGGCGGCGAAAAATGGCTGCAAGCCCGCGACGGCCAGTTTTACTGCGTTTTGCCCAACGGTGAAGTCCATCGCTGGCTGGGGACGGCCGCGGCCACGTTCAGTGCCGCCGGCCGGGTGGCCACCCTGGATAGTTCCTACCATGCCGATCCGAGTCTGTTGTGGAATGCCCCGGCCACGCCGCGGGTTACCCTGGCGGGGGACCAGCTTACCATCGATCCACCGGTGGGTTACGTGGGATCGTTCCAAGTCGAGGTATCGGCCAGCGATGGGATAGTCACCACATCGCAGACCTTCACTGTCACCGTGACAAACATCGCCCCGGTGCTGCCCGTGATCGGCGACTTGACCATGCGCAAGACCGAGGACACAATCACGCGCGCCGTTTCGGTCAGCGACGGCGACGGCGATCCGGTGACGGTCCGCGCCCAGGTGGTGGGGGTGGCGGCCCGAGCATATCAGCTGGATCAGCAACTGGGCCTGGATTTCTTGGGGGAACAATATACGGGGTATCACGGCGGCAATGAAAAATGGCTGCAAGCCCGTGACGGCCAGTTTTACTGCGTTTTGCCGAACGGCGAAGTCCATCGCTGGCTGGGCAGCGCCGCGGCGACCTTCAGCGCCGCCGGCCTGGTAACCACCCTGGACGCCGGCTATCATGCCGATCCCACCTTGCTGGCCAAGGCCCCGGCCACGCCGGCAGTGAAGTTGGAAGGAAACCAGCTCACCATCGATCCGCCGGCGGGGTACGTGGGTTCGTTCCAGGTGGAGCTGTCGGCCAGCGACGGCACCGTCACCGTGACCCACACCTTCACCGTGTCGGTGCTCAACTACGCCCCGGTGCTGAATCCGCTAACCGACCAGACGATGCCGAAAACGGTGGATACGATCGCGCAGCTCGTATCGGCCAGCGACGCGGACGGCGATCCGTTGACAGTCCGCGTCGAGGTGGTCAGCATGGCGGCCCGCGCCTACCAGTTGGACCAGGACCTGGGCCTGAGTTTCATGGGGGATTATTTCACCGGCTATCACGGCGGCGGCGAAAAATGGCTGCAAGCACGCGATGGCCAGTTTTACTGCGTTTTGCCCAACGGCGAGGTCCATCGCTGGATGGGCGACGCCGCCGCCACATTCAGTACCGCCGGAAAGGTGGCCACCTTCGACGCCAGCTACTACGAACAGCCCGAATGGCTGTGGCAAGCCCCCGTCGCCCCGTATGTCCACCTCGACGGCAACCAGTTAACTATCGATCCGCCCAGCCACTACGCCGACACGTTCCAGGTCCAAGTCAGCGCCAGTGACGGCCTGGCCACGGTGAGCCAGACCTTCAACGTCACGGTCGTCAACCAGGTCCCGGTTTTGTCCCCGCTTCCCGACCTGACCGTGCCGCACACCCAGGATCGAATCCTGGTGGCACTGCAAGCGAGCGACGCGGACAACGACCCGCTGACTTTCACGGCCCAGGTCATCGGCACGACGGCAAAAATCCCTCTCACGCTGTCCGGCAACCAGTTAAGCATCGATCCGCCGCCTTTATTCACTGGTTCGTTCGGGGTGCAGGTCAGTGCCAGCGACGGCCTGGCCACGGCGACCCGGAACTTCACCGTCACCGTGACTAATGCCGCCCCGGTTTTGAATGCCATCCCCGATCAAACGATTTCTCACACGCAGGACAAAATCACCCTGCCGCTGTCGGCCGGCGATGCCGACGGCGACAACGTGATCTTCTCCGCCCGCATTCTCGGTCCGGCAACTGGCGTAGTCCTTACCGTTGCCGGCAATGGCTTGATCATCGATCCGCCCAACAACTATACCGGTTCGTTTCAGGTGGAAGTCACCGCCAGCGACCGCATTGCCAGCGTTTCCAAGACCTTCCTGGTCACGGTCACCAACCAGGCCCCGACGCTGGAACCCTTGAGCAATCAATTCCGCACCCCCGACCAGGGGCCCATTACCTTGCCCCTGACGGCTTACGATGCGGACGGCGACCCGATTGCTTTCAGCGCCCAGTTTACCGGCCCGGCGGCGACAGCTTGGCAACTCGATCAGCAACTGGGCCTTTCCTACATCGGCTATTTCAACTACTACGGCCGCAACGAGTACTGGATGCAGGCCCGCGACGGCCAGTTTTACAGCATTGTGTCCACGGGGGCGGTCCATCACTGGCTGGGCGCTGACGGCGCCACCTTCAGCGCCGCCGGTCTGGTAGCCAATCTCGACTGGACCTACTATGTCGATCCCAGCATGCTGTACAACGCCCAGCCCTTGCCGCGAGTCGGCATCGGCGGCAACTACCTCGCCATCGATCCGCTCGCCTTCCAGGGGGTCGTGGGGGTGCAGTACACCGCTTCGGACGGTTTGACGCCCACGTCGCGCAGCTTTGCCCTCACCGTGGCCGCCGTTTACCCGACCGGCCTGGACCCCGACACCGGCACGGTCGGCGATTTCCTCACCCGGGAAAATGAAAAACTCACGCTATCCGGACAGGGCGTGGCCGGGACTGCCTTCACGGTTTATGTGGATGGCGTGGTCAATACCAATGCCCAGGTTCAGGCCAACGGCGGCTGGTCCGTCATGCTGGTCGGGACGCTGAGCGAAAAGGCGCACCAGATCCAGCTCGTGCCCCAGAATACCACGGCGAAAAAGAGCTACCTCCTGCTGACGGTCGATCGCACGCCGCCGCAAATCACGCTCACTTCGCAGCTCTATCGCCAGGGCGAATCCGCCCGCATCGACCTGAAAGCCAGTGACCTCAACGGCATCGAATATTCCCACGTCAACATCGATGTCGATAAGAACCAGGACGGCGATTTCGCCGACGCCGGCGAGGCCCTCTACTACACCGGTTCCATCAAGAGCGATAACGATGCGGTGTGGCTGGCCGGCCTCGGTCTGGGGGACCACAAGATTCGCGCCCACGTCTTCGACCGGGCCGGCAACGAAGGCATCAGCGCCCCGACCCTGGTTATCGGTCCCACCGCCACCACGGCCAAGCTGGACATGCCGACCAGCACCAAGGAGTCCATTTACACGGCCACCGTGACCGCCGTCCCCGGGCTGCGCAACGGCTACCAGCAGGACGTCACCATCGAGGTGGACCTCAATCACGACGGTCAATTCAGCGGACCGCAGGAAACCAACTTCGCCGCCGGGACTTTCAACGCCGACGGTCAGGCCAGTCTCCGCATGCACGGCCTGTACTACGGCGCCTACCAGTTCCGCGCCCGCCTGTACGATCTGGCCGGCGAAGTGGTTTACAGTCCGGTCCATACCATGACCGTGCCGCAACCCAATCCGAGCTCGTCGATGTGGTTCGAGCCGAATTTGGGGCAGGTGCTCAACAACAATGCCGTGCAATACTTCACGCGGCATGGCAACCTGAATTTCTTCGTCAGCCCGACAGAAATGGCCGTGACCTTTGCCGGCCCGCCCACGGATACCGGCGCGAACACGCTGTATTTCGAGCGCGTGCAGCTGGTGGGCGCCAATGCCAATGCCACGGCCACGCCTCTGAATGGCTTGAGCAGTTATTCCACTTTCTACGGCATGGGGCGGGAGCTGCCGAATATCCCCAATTACCGCCAGGTAATGTACCAGAACATCTATGCGGGCATTGATTGGCAGCTGGGGCTGCACAACGGCTGGCCGCAATACGACTTCATTATTAATCCAGGGGCCGATTTAAATGCCCTGCGGCTCGCCTACCCAGAGGCGCAGTCCTTGGCGCTGGATGCCGACGGCCAACTGGTCATCACCCTGGACGACAAGGAGCAATTGCTCCAGGCGCCGCCGCTGGCCTACCAGGTCGCCGCCAATGGCCGCATCGAAGCCCTGGTCAGCCGGTACCTCCTTCTCGGAGACCGGGTCGGCTTCGAGGTCGTGGACTATGATCCAGCGCGCAAGTTGATCATCGACCCCTACCTGTACAAAACCAGGCTCGGCGGCGGCGGCACCGACACCCCCAACGGCATGGCCCTGGACGGCCTGGGCAATATCTATGTCGTCGGCACTACCACGGATGCAACGAGTGCAAATAAGTATCCCAACCTGCCGGTCGGCGCCATCGTTAACCCCCTCATTACCGCTACGCTGGGCGGTACCTCCGACGTATTTATCACAAAGCTGGACCCGACGGGAACGGTGGTTTTGTTCTCCGCTTTTTTGGGCGGCGACGGGGAAGATCGTGGCAATGGCATCGCCGTGGATCTTGAAGGCACCATTTATGTTACCGGCCGCGCCGATTTCAACGGCGGCTTCCACTGGACCACGCCGTTCTTCCAGCCGCAGGCCAACATCTTGTCGCAGGTGGACGGCGAGGAGGTGTTTATCGCCAAACTTACCACCTCCGGAACCTTGCTGTATTCGAAATTCCTTGCCGTCGATAACTCCCTGGATGAAGGCCTGGCCATCGCCGTGGATAGCCGGGGCAACGCCGTCGTGGCCGGGACCACCGCTGACCCCGATGCCTTCCCGTCGGCGGGCGGCCAGAATCGCACCCTGGGCAATACCAACACCGCCGGCACGGATATCTTCATCGCCGCACTCGATCCGACCGGCAACACGCTCGTCTATTCGCGCATCCTGGGCGCACCGGGCACCCAAACCTTCCGGGTTGGGGGGATGATCCTGGATACTCTCGACCAACCGCACCTGGTGGGCCAGGTTTCCCAGGCCTTCACCAATGTCCCCAATCGCAACAACTTCCAAGGCCCCACCGACGGCTTCGTCATCAAGCTCGGCAGCAGTCCCGATGCCCTGGCCAATACCGACGACAGTGATGATATTCAATGGCTCCGCTATATCGGCGGCATCAATGATACCGTCAACAACGTGAACTTCGACGACGATGCGCGCGGCATCGCCCTGGATACCGAAGGCAACGTCTACGTGGCCGGCACGACCAACACCTACCAGCCGCCGGTGCCCGGCCGCTTCATTATTCCCCGCGATCCGCGCCGCACCACCGTCGGCGCCTTCCAGGATACCGATGCCGTGCTGACCAAGCTCAATAGCAACGGCGATTACGTCTACTGGAGCCAGACTGTGGAAAGCTTCGAGGATGAAGTCGGCCGCGGCGCCGGCGTCGATCTGGCCGGCAACGGCTATTTGTATGGCCAATGGAACAGCGCCGATACCAACTTCGGCCTCTTTCCCCGGACCCAAGTCAATCGCATCCAAGATATTGTCGGCTCCAGCCAGGATGCCTTCCTCCAACAGTATGATGCCAGCGGCATGCAACTGCTCCTGTCCACCACTATCGGCGGCAGCGGCACCGAAACTCCCACCACCGGCGGCATTCTCGTGGACGTCACCAATGAGATTTTCCTGTTGGGAACCACTACGGACATTACTTCCTTCCCGACTCCCCCCGCGAATAATAGCGGTGGCGGCTTGGGGGCGGGCGGCGGCACCGACGTTTACGTCCTGAAGATCAGCTCGGCCACGCCCCCGAGCCTGGGCGATGACCGCTTCGAGCGCAACGAAACCTCCGACGAGGCCCGATTCCTGGGCGCCCTCACCCGCAACCGCCCCATCGCCCATGCCGGCCTGACCACCGCCCGCCACCCCGACGACTTCCTGTTCGATTACGACTGGTTCCATATCACGGTCGGCCAGAGCGGAACCCTGCGCGTCGATCTGACGCACATTCGGCCTTTCAAAACCGGGGTCAACGAAACCGTGGGCGCCGGCGGCGACCTGCACGTGCGCGTCTTCCGCCTGTCCGGCGCGGTCCTGGAAGAATTGGGCGCCGGCCAGGGTTACAAGTTCAACTCCGGCGGCCAGACCGTCATCGCCGGCGTCAATGCCGACGACCTGATCTTCATCGGCATCAACCCGTTTAACTTCACGCAAGCCGTCTACGGACTGGTCGTGCGGTTGCTGTAGAGCCTTGTTAAATCAAATTGGGTGGCACAGGCGTCCCGCCTGTGGGGCCTGGCACAGGCGTCCCGCCTGTGCCACCG
>CAZFGM010000003.1:26852-36302 GCA_964518515.1 uncultured Alcaligenaceae bacterium
TGGCACAGGCGTCCCGCCTGTGGGGCCTGGCACAGGCGTCCCGCCTGTGCCACCGGAGAAAACTGACCAAGATATTTTTGGGCGGAACCTTACCGCCTGACTGAATTCTCACTTTCCAATCTTCCATCCTCTATTTTCTATTTTTTCCGCGCCTTGGCGATTTCCTGCAACATCCACGGATCGTGGCGGTACAGGTTTTCCAGGGCGGACCAGATTTTGTCGGCTTGTTTGGCTTTGCCCGCCTCGCGCAGCTTGGCGGCGCGATCCAGAGCGGGGCGGATGCGGTCCAGGCGTTCTTTGTCCGGTGCGGGTTTTTCCAGCTCCGCCAGGGCCTTGGCGGCTTTGGTCACCCACTCCTGGTCCGCCGCGACGCCGTCGAAGGCCTGGACCACGTCTTGCCAGATTTGCTTGGCCTCACCGAGCCGGCCTTCGTGCCGCAGCCGCTGGCCCTGTTGAAAGAAGCGCTGGGCCTCGCCGCTCGTTGTGGGACCGGCCGGCGGCGGCTCGGTGGCCGGGCCGTCGTCGCGAAACCAGATGGTCCACACCAGGATGCCGGCACATATTGCCAACAGACCCAAAAGCACCCAGGCGCGGTTGATAACCTGCAAGAGCGGGTGCTGCTGTTTTTGCCCTTCGAGTTCGGCCCGCATGAGTCGGCTCATCAACGTGGCCGGTCCGGCGACGGCTTGGTCGTCGGTAAACGCGGTGCGGTTTTCGGCCAGCGTGGCGTCGCCGCCGGCCCCCGCCCGGGTCTGGCTGCTTTTGCGGTCCAGCTTCTTGCGGATGCTTTCCAGGTGCTTGCCGAGCACCAGGCAATCCGGCGGCCGATTGCTCGGGTCTTTTTCCAGAAGCTGGCAGACCACGTCGTCAATTTCGTACGGCAGCTCCGGCACCACTTTCTGCGGCCGGTCAAACTGGGCGTAACGGTGCTTGTGCAGCAAATCCAGAAACGACAGCCCCTCGAACGGCGTGCGCCCGGTCAAGAGCGTATACAGGACGACGCCGAGCGAGTACAGGTCGCTGCGTTTGGAGACCGGTTTGCCGGCGGCCTGTTCGGGAGACAAGAATTCGGCGGTGCCGACTACACCCCCGGTGGCCGTCAGGTGGCCGCTGGCAAAGACCTTGGCGATGCCGAAATCGGTCAGCTTGATCTGCCCCGCCGGTGTCCGCAGGATGTTGGGCGGCTTGATGTCGCGGTGGATGATGCCGTGATCGTGGACGTGGCGCAGAGCGGGGCAGATTTGCAAGGCGATGTCCAGCACCTCACTCCACGGCAGCCGGCCTTGCTGTTGCAGAATATCCTCGAGGCTCTGCCCCTCGACATATTCCATGGCGTAAAAGTACAGGCCGTTCTCGAAACCCGAATCGTAGAAACGGACGATGTTGGGATGGTCGAGCTGGCTGAGGGTGGCAATCTCTTGCTGAAAGCGCGACAAAAAGCCGGCATCCTGGGCCAGCTCGGCGGCGAGGATTTTCAGCGCACCAGGCCGGCCGTTCATCTCTTCCTGGGCCAGATACACGCGGCCCATGCCGCCGCGGCCCAGTTCCTTGAAGATGACCCATTTGCCCAGCCGTTCGCCGATCATGGTGGTCGTCCGCGCGTGAAGAATGGCCAGCTTTCAGCATATCCATTTCGTCCGGGCATTCCCATAATGTTAGAGATATTCTTGTTGTTTCCATGTTGTCGCGGAGGGAATTCGAAATTCGAAATTCAAAACAAATTTTTTCGGACATTTGTCTGTTAGAACATGGTATTCTAATCCTATGGACGCACCCTCGCAATCAGTCGGATGCCCCGATGATGAACAGGCACTCCTCAGCGAGTTCGCCAGCAAGGGCAATCTGGATTTCATTATTCCGGAACTCGCGCGCGATCGACAGGCGATGGACCGTATCGAGTCGGTGGTAAGAAGACTACAGACGACGCACGAATTGACCCTGGGAGATGCTCGGATCGCGTCGGCTTTGGCAGACCACTCAGTCCATCTAGTCGTTACGTCTCCACCCTACTGGACGTTAAAGCGCTACAACGAACACGCGGACCAGCTCGGTCACCTCGCCGATTACGACGAATTTGCCACGGCGCTTGACCAGGTGTGGAAGAATTGCTACCGGGCACTGGTTCCCGGAGGCCGACTGATCATCAACGTCGGCGATGTGTGTTTGTCGCGAAAAAAAAATAACGGCAGGCATACGGTGGTCCCCTTGCACGCAACCCTTCAAGAACATTGCAAGGCGATTGGATTTGACAACCTCGCCACGATCATCTGGCACAAGATCGCGAACGCGAAATACGAAGTCGCCGGCGGGGGCGGATTCCTCGGCAAGCCGTACGAACCAAACGCGGTGATCAAGAATGATATTGAATTCGTGCTCATGCAGCGCAAACCGGGCGGTTACCGCAGCCCCAGCAGGCGCGAACGACTCCTCAGCATCATCAGCGAAGCGAACTACCAACTGTGGTTTCGCCAGATTTGGAGTGATCTTCCGGGAACCTCTAGTCTGAAGCACCCGGCTCCGTATCCGCTTGAGTTCGCGGAGCGGTTGATTCGGATGTTCTCGTTCGTGGGAGACACAGTCCTGGATCCGTTTATGGGAACAGGAACTACGAATCTCGCGTGCGCGCGGTGGGGGCGAAACAGCATCGGAATCGAGTTGGACCCCAACTACTTTGACTTGGCGCGAGAACGGGTCGCAGGCCACGGCGCCGATCTTTACTTTTCGTCAATTGTGACCACGCGAGTACCTGAGCATGCGAGACCTTGATGCCGGTGTGCGCGACGCGGTTCGGCACTTCTGGCAAACTCGGCAACAACAATCCACGCGGCAGGGGGATGCAGGCCAACGCGATCGAGGCGCCCGAGGCGCCGTTACCGGCGGCAAGCAGATGGACGGCTTCGTTCGCCTCGTCCGTGATCTCCTTACCGCAGCGAAAGTCCCTGACCAGTGCATCGCTATTGACAAGCGGGTCGAATTGCCCGGCTGGTTTCGTGCAGAGAAGAAGTGGGATCTCGTGGTTGTGCATGAAAGCCAGCTTCTTGCGGCTTTGGAGTTCAAGTCACAGATCGGCCCTTCCTTCGGCAACAACTTCAATAATCGAACCGAGGAGGCGCTTGGCAGCGCAACCGACATCTGGGCAGCGTATCGCGAAGGCGCGTTCAGGCCATCCTCGCGCCCCTTTCTTGGTTACCTGATGCTTCTGGAAGACTGCCAGCGCTCTCGCTTACCCGTCAAGGTGAATGAGCCGCATTTCCCCGTTTTTCCGGAATTCAAGACGGCGTCCTATCGGGACCGTTACGCGATTCTCATTGAGAAACTACTTCGCGACCGGCTCTACGACGGCGCGTGCTTTCTATTGTCGAACAGCGCATCGGCTGTTACCGGCGATTACCTGGAGCCGCACCCCGAGTTAACTTTTGCCAAGTTGGTGACACCTCTGGTGGCCCAGGTGGCGGCGATTTGCTCAGCAGCATCGTCGTGAAGGCAACGAATTTGTTTCGGATTTCAAATTATATGTCCACCGCGCTATTACTTGTGGCCCACGGCAGCCGGCAGGCTCAGGCCAATGCCGATCTGATGCAGCTGGCCGCGGAATTGCGCCGCCGCGGACCGTATGCCCTTGTGGAAGCGGCGTTTCTCGAGCTGGCCGAGCCGACCATCGACCAGGCCGCCAGCCGCTGTGTCGAACAGGGCGCCCGCCGGATAATCATGCTGCCGTACTTCCTTTCGGCCGGGGTGCACGTGGAAAAGGATTTGCAAGATCACTGTCGCCGCTTGGGGCAGCGCTTTTGCGAAGCAGCCTTTTTCCTGGCCGAACCTCTGGGCCCGCATCCGTTGCTGGCGGACATCGCCGCCCAGCGCGCCCGCGAAGCCGAAGGTTCGCTCATGAGGCTTACCGTGGTCGACGATTTTTTTTCCGAATTCCCCGTGGGGTCCAGGAGTAGAACTATTTATGAGGAATGATGTTCAAAAACGCCAGCCTTAAATTGCACTGCGGGCAAAACTTGTCTTTGCCAAGAACTGGCGAAGGTATTAACCGCACGGCTTGCAAAGCGTTGACCGGCAATCGGCGGGCAGGTAGGCCAAGCCGATAACCCCAACCGCGGGGAACCATAAATTCCTCAAGCTCGCAGCTACCGCAAAGGACGAGCAAATCCCCGCGGGGTAATCGCCACTCGCGAAATTCGGTCGCCGGGCTGAAACCCTTCACCATCGCTTCCTCCGCGCTGCCATACGGGATGATTGATCTTCGAAGTGCAAGGGGAGGGAAAATAACTGAGCTGGACTGGACCCAGTGTCCGGCCGGGGCTGTAAGGGTAACCACGGCGGAAATGGTGTTTGTTGCAGCCGCGGCGAAAGCAGTCGCAGGCCAATCGGCGATAAGAATATAATAAAACAGCCAGCCACAGCCTGCTCCTGAATCAGTGATGAGCACACGTTCCTAAACGAAAAGGGGAGTGGGGTGGTGAGCGAGGAAATTTGCGTAAGTTATGGTTAATATGTTGGAAACGTCGTTCGTTTGTTTTTTTTTGAGGCTTTTTCTTTCCGGTTCGGATATGCTGGGCCCGATTAAACAGAAGTCCGGGCGGAACTGGAAATGGCCAAGAAAGTACGCGAACCTCCAAACAGGGGCAGAGTGCAAGCGCAAGGAGGTGGCACGCAGAAGTCCGAATCGTGGGCTCAAGATAATCCGCCTACAATGAGCGAAGTTCTGGGAAAATGCGACCTTCTCGAGAAACAACTTACACCCCATGAAAGGTCCTTGCGTGAAACCGCTTTCGCTCAGTTGCGAGCCTCTATCAGAACGTGGGCTAATAGCGGAGGCCTCAACGCGGACCGCGGCGTAATCAAGAAGTCGTTCCCAAAACGGCCGCTCGATGATATCCGCGTGGACCTGGACGTTTTCAAAGGGTCTGCGTGCGTACCTGACCCGCCGCAAGCCGAAAGCGGAAACTGAAAGGCAGATGCCATGGCCGACTATCTTTTCCCGAACTTTCTTCGCGATGCGGCGGAATACGACAGCGCAGCGCGATTCTGGCAAGGGCAGTGGCAGGATTTGCTCTCGCGCCTCGGCGAAATCTCGCTTTGGGAAACGCCCTGGCTCGGCACGACCTTCGCCAACGGCACCCCATGCCGGGATGGCAACCCGATTTTTTCGGCGGTTTCCCACTCCGGGCACCTGGGAATTCGAATAATCCAGGTAGAACCCGGCGATAACCCACGAGAGCTTACGTTCTGGACCGATCAATTGGGTGAGTGTGAAGACGCCATTACCGAACTCGTAATCGCGTGCGTCCTGACCCCCCAAAACGTAACGTACGCCATGGACCTGATGACCCAATGGATTACGACGCATGAAGTGGAGATCCGCCACGGAAACCGAACGTCCAGACTGCTCTCACTCGGGGATCGAGATGAAATCCCGGTGGGACCGACCGTGGCGCCCCCGTCCGTCCGGCGACCCGCCGTTGTATTAGCGTGATCCTCAGTGGGACGAAGTAATGGAATTCTCTTGTAACGGCCTTTGGTGGTTGCCGGAGCAGACCGACGCAAAGGTCGCGGGGACGTTAAAGTTTTCCCACCAAGAGGGGGCGCAACTATCTTTGGCCGGTGTCCTTGGGGCCTCACGAGGCGGATTTGAGGAGAAGGCGCTTCCCGTGATCCATGGCCTCGTTTATGACTGTCCTTTGGGGAACGAACTTACGCTGAAGGACAGTTCTCTTAGTGCGTTTAGCACCGGCATGCCAGGCTTCGCCAGGGAGACTTACCTTGTCGCGCGGGTTTTCGGCGGACAACACCTAGGCGCTGACGAGTTTCTTTTTTCGAAAGCCAAACTTCGCTATAGTGGACTGCCCGGTTGGGCACATGGCCTCACCGGCTTGTCCCATCGTCAGTTGCCGGAAGAAGGGCAACACGGTACTTGGGAGATCCGCTGGGTGTGGCGCGAACCGATATCAGGCCAGGTCCCCGGTGGTTGGCTGAGCCTAGGAGTGGGGGCGTCTTTTTCCATGGGTCGCCGCCGAGCCGCGGTTAGCGAGGAGGTAGGAATCAGCTTGGCGTTTGACGAGCCCCATTCCGAAGTTTCCATCAATGCCGATTATGCCGGCCCACTCCAGAATTTCTTTACGCTAGCCACGGATCAACCAAACTCGCTTGAAGAGTTGGCTGTTTGTCGTCCCAATGACCCCCGCTTGATCCGAGTGGTCGCCGCGCGCGTTTTTCACGAGCCAAAGGACACCGATTACCTCTTGCCGCACAAGATGATATTCTCCCTCGAGGATGTAAAGGGTTTCCCCATCGAACTCTTGGGAAGGTGGCTGGAAGTGTACGGGCGGCTGAGCAAGGTATGCGGGATGTTCTTCGCGATGCTATACAAACCATCCTATACTGACTACAATTATCTGGCGAATTTCCAATCTCTTCAGATATACGAATCCACGCGCAGAACCGGTGATGATGAGCCGGCGCGGCTTCGCCGGTTGCTTGAGGAGTATTGGGAGGTCATCGGCCCACTTTTTAAGAATGACCTAGCGAGCGTAACGATCGAGTTGATCCAGTTAAGAGATTACATCGTCCACAAGAACTCGGACCTCGGGAAAGTCCCGGATTATTCGGTCAACCTCTACTGGTCGGGGCAGCGCTTGGCCTTTCTCTTGAAGGCATGTCTCCTGTCCGAGCTTGGCTTCTCCATAGATGATGTGAAGAAGTTTTTCTTTCGCAATCAGTCGTTTTTGTACCTACAAAGTCTAAAATAAGGTCATCCCTCACCCTTTGATTGCCTTTCTCGACGATCTTAACTTCGTCATCGGTCCACCCCGTACAACTCGGAGACGCCGACCGAAATCCTCTGTGCCTACTAGACCGGACACTGGGTCTGCCCCATCGCTTCCTCCCCGCTGCCGTACTTTAACAGAGGATTTCTATTGGCGATTCAAACAGAAACCCGCCGGATTTCCCATTGTCCGAAAAGCCAGCGCTTGCCTATCATGTTGAAGGAAGGAAGCCTGAAAAAAAACCCTGTCCACAGGAGCCGACAATGACGGTATTCGCCACGAAGACGCCGGTCGAAAAGAAGCAGGCCAAGGCGGGGCACGATTACGTCGTCGCCGATTTGGCGCTGGCCGACTGGGGCCGCAAGGAGATCGCCATTGCCGAGCATGAGATGCCCGGCCTGATGGCCATTCGCAAGAAGTATGCCAAGGACCAGCCGCTCAAGGGCGCGCGCATCGCCGGCAGCCTGCACATGACCATCCAGACGGCCGTCTTGATCGAGACCTTGCAAGCGCTGGGCGCCGACATCCGCTGGGCGAGCTGCAATATCTACTCGACGCAGGACCACGCCGCCGCCGCCCTGGCCGTCCGGGGTACCTCCGTCTTCGCCCGCAAAGGGGAATCGCTCGAGGAATACTGGCAGTACACCCACAAGATTCTGCAATGGGCCGACGGCGGCACCCCCAACCTCATCCTCGACGACGGCGGCGACGCCACCCTGCTCGTCCACCTCGGCTGCGACGCCGAGAAAGACCCCAAGATCCTCAACAAGAAGCCCGATTCCGAGGAGGAAAAAATCCTCCTGGCCTCCATTCGCCATACCCTGGCCGACGCCCCCAACTTCTACAGCAAGGTCGCCAAAAACATCATCGGCGTCAGCGAGGAAACCACCACCGGCGTGAAGCGGCTGAATCAGATGGCCGCCAAGGGCACGCTCCTCTTTCCCGCCATCAACGTCAACGACTGCGTCACCAAGAGCAAATTCGACAACATCTACGGCTGCCGCGAAAGCCTGCTCGACGGCATCAAGCGGGCCACCGACGTCATGATCAGCGGCAAGAAGGCGGTGGTGTGCGGCTACGGCGACGTCGGCAAGGGCTGCGCCCAGGCCTTCAAAGGCGCCGGCGCCACCGTCTTCATCACCGAGGTCGATCCGATCTGCGCCCTGCAGGCCTGCATGGAAGGCTTCCAGGTCGTCACCATCGACGACGCCTGCAAGTGGGGCGACATCTTCGTCACCGCCACCGGCTGCGTGGACGTCATCACCCGCCAGCACATGGACCAGATGAAGCACAACGCCATCGTCTGCAACATCGGCCACTTCGACAGCGAAATCCACATCGCCGGCCTGGGCGAGTTGCAATGGGAAGAGGTCAAGCCGCAAGTCGATCACGTCATCTGGCCAAGCGGCAAGCGCATCCTCGTCCTGGCCAAGGGCCGACTCGTCAACCTCGGCTGCGCCACCGGCCACCCCAGCTTCGTCATGTCCAACTCCTTCAGCAACCAGACCCTGGCCCAGATCAAGCTCTGGCAAGACGGCAAGACCATGGAGAAGAAAGTCTACCTCTTGCCGAAGGAGCTCGATGAGGAAGTGGCCCGCCTGCACCTCGACCAGCTCGGCGCCAAGCTGACCAAGCTGAACAAGAAGCAGGCCGACTACATCGGCGTCAAGCCGGAAGGGCCGTTCAAGCCGGAGTGGTACAGGTATTAAGGAATTACCCGGCCGACAGGATAATGAAGTGACCGGAGCACGGGAAGAAACAGGACCTCATTCGGTCACGTCTTTCAGGGAGGAAAGTCATGAATCGGCGCACCTGTTCGCACGCAGCATACCTAGTAGTAGCTTTCACTTTCGCCACTACTGTGATATCTCCCGGTATCGCTTGGGCCGGCGAAAGCGAGGTGGCGATCGCGCGGGCACTGGAGAAACTCGGCGCCACCGTGACCCAGGACGAGAAGAATGCCGCCATCTTGAGGATTTCATTCCTGCCACCTCTTGACAAGGATAGGCCGGGAACGAAAGAGGAACTCTACGCAAAGCTGAAAGGCGACATCTACAAGCAAGCAGAATTGGCAAACGCGACGGTGAAACAGGCCAGTGGCCTGAAGAGCTTACAAAGCCTCGACCTAAGCTTCATGAAAGTCACCGATGCGGGATTGAAGCCGTTAGCTGGCCATAAGAGCCTCGCCGTATTGAGCCTTTTCGGCACCATTGTGACGAATGACGGCTTGAAGGAATTGCCTTCTCTGGAGGAATTGAGGGTCCTGAACCTCGGTGACACGAAGGTCACTAACAGCGGCCTGAAGGAGTTGGTGGCTTGCAAGCACCTTCAAAGCTTGGTGCTGAGTAACACTACGGTAACCGACGCTGGGCTAAAAGCGGTCAAGCAGATTGAGGAGTTGCGTGTCTTAATCCTCATGGGTACCGGTGTAACGGACGACGGACTCAAAGAGCTGGCCACCGTAAGCAAACTTACCGTTTTGGATCTGCGAGACACCAAAGTTTCTGACGCGGGAGTTGCCAGCCTGCAAAAGGCCCTGCCGAAATGTAACATCCTCCTCAAGTAAGCAGCAGGAAGATTCCGTTGTGAAAGGCACTGGCATAGGGCCGGGGCAATAATCTCTTGCAATCAATACCATTGCGCTTTTTGCAGGTTTGATGTCGGATTCCCGGTTTTC
>CAZFGM010000004.1:0-35158 GCA_964518515.1 uncultured Alcaligenaceae bacterium
GGAGCGCGGCGAAGAGATTTTGAAGCAACTCAAGGAGACGATCAAAAAACTGGACGAATTGAGCCCGGCCGCCGAGGCCCTCAAGCTGCGCGGCCGCTTACGCGCGGTGATGACCAGCGGCCCCCTCGCCCAAGGCACGCCGTTTCAAAAGGATTTCCCCAAGCGCTGGAAGATCCTGGAAAGCTTGCCGGAAAAAGCCCTCAAGGAAAAGATCCTGGACGGCCAAAAAGAACGCCAGAAGCTCCTTTTGGACAAGGCCAAAACCGAAACCGCCGGCAAGGAATGGCCCGAAACCAAGAAGCTCCGTCTGGAAGAGCTGGAACAAGATTTCCAACTGGGAGGGTTGGAAGAGCAATTACGAAAATATGAGGCCCAGCCGTGGCTGAAAGAAGCCAACGAGGCCAAGCGCCGCACCATCCACAACAAGCATTTTCAGGAAGTGGCCCAGGCCTTTGCCCGCGTTTTGGAATATGCCCTGAAAGATCGCCTTGCCCTATGGCGCAAGCAATGGCCTGGGTTGGCGCCCATTGTCGTGGCGGGGCACGATTTGCTGACCAGCGACCTGGAGGCGGCCAATGACGTCGGCACGCAAGCGGCCCTTACAAACCGTCTGGACCTCATGAACCAGCGCGCCCGGGTCACCGATGCCTGGCGGCAAATCGCCGTCACCGCAAATTCCTTGCTCGGGGTTTTCAATATCGAGTATCATTTAAGTAGTTTCTCGCCGACGGGAAAGGCCCAGCCCCTGCTCTTGGACGGCAGCCGGGTGAGCCACCAGCTCGCCCTCAACGGCCAGTTGCCGCTGGTGCGCAAGGCGGAACGTAATATTTACCGGGCGGCGCTCATCGATTACCAGCGCGAGCGCCGCCAGCTCATGAGCCTGGAGGACAATATCGTGGCGGGGATTCGCCGGCAAATCCGGCAATTACGGGTCCTTGCCCAAAACTATACTATTCAACAGGAAGCCGTCGAATTGGCCTACAACCAGCTGGAAAATGCCCGCGAAGCCTTCCTCGAGCCGCCCGAACCCGGTAAAACGCAGGATGTTGCCACCCGCGCCGCCGCCTTGACCAACCAATTGCTGCAAAGCCAGAACAACCTCGTGGGCTCGCTCAACCAACTGTACACCATCTGGACCAACTACCAGAACACGCGTATGCAGTTATACCGTGATCTGGAATTGATGCCCCTGGACTTCCGAGGAGTATGGATCGATGAACTCGCAACCCGTGAATCCCACCCCGGACGGCCCCCCGTCCGCCCCGGCCAACCCGAGCTTGGCCAACCCGACCTCCCGCCTGCCCGCCTCCTCGGGCCTGCCGAAGGCCCCCCGGCGCAAGAGTAGACGCATGTTCTGGGCCGTGCTGGCCGTCCTGGTCCTGACCGGCACCGCCACCGGCTCGTGGGTCGTGTACCGCCTGTGGCGCCACGAACCCTTCACTGGCCAGGTCCACGTCGTCCAGCGCGAGCCTCTCAAGCTGACCATCGTCGAGCGCGGCACCCTCGAGTCGGCCGAAAACAGCGAAATCATGTGCCAGGTAAAGGCCGGCGCCCGCGGCGGCACCATTGCCACTACCATCAAATGGGTCATCGACGACGGCACCGACGTTAAAAAGGGAAATCTTCTCTTTGACCTGGATGATTCCGCCCTCAGTGAACAACTCAAGGACCAGGAAATCAAGGTGGCTCTGGCCGAGGCCGCTTCCATCACCGCCAAGGAAAACTACGAGATCGTCCTCAAACAGAATCTGCGGGAAATCGAGTCCGCGAAAATTGCCATCGAGATCGCCGACCTGAATCTCAAGAAATTCACCGGCACCTTGTTCGATCCCAGCCAGGGGATGGCTATTCTTACGGCCGGCGGAAGCTGGCAAGTCCTGGGCCCGCTGGCGGGCTTGGTGATCGTGCCTGGGCGCGAGGAGCTGTTGAAACGCCTGGGAAACGCCCGCGATGGGGATTTCTGGCAAACCCGCAATGAAATCCTCGGACGCCTCGAGGTGGCCCGGTCGGACCTGGAAATGTGGCAGGACCGGGCGGCCTGGTCCAAGCGCATGGTGTTGCGCGGTTTTCTGAGCCGCACCCAGGCCGAGGCCGACGAGGCCCGCCTGCGCGGCGCCGACATCAATTTGAAGAAAATCAGCGGCGAGCTGGACATCCTCGATAATTTCACCAAGAAACTGAACGTTACCGATCTGACCAGCAAACTGGAAGAAGCCCGCCGCGCCCTGAACATCGTCGAGGCCCAGGCCCAATCCAAGGATACGTCCGCCCAGGCCGACCGCAAGGCCAAGGAGAGCATTTACCAGCAAGAGAAAGAGCGCAAGGCCGAAATCCTGGCGGAAATACGCAAGTGCCACATCATTTCTCCGCAGGATGGCCTGGTGGTGTACTTCATGGCCGAGGCGACCCGGTTCGGCGGCGGTACCCAGCAGGGCATCGTCGCCCAGGGCGAGTCGGTCCGCGAAGGGCAGAAGCTCATGCGCATTCCCAACTTGAAAAATATGCAGGTCAATGTCCGCGTCCATGAGGCCATGGTGCCCCGCCTGTTGAACGAGTCCCCCAAGGCAAGCCTGCGCCTTCTGCGCCTGGGCCAATTCCTGATCCCGGATCGCTGGCAAATGCTCGTCAATCAAGGCGCCTGGGGCGAAATCCGCGAAAAGCTCCGCGCCGACGATTACGACCGCTACTTCGAGAGTCAGCCCGCCTCCATTCGCGTGGAAGGCTATCCCAACCGCGTGCTCAAGGGACGCGTCCGCAGCATCGCCAACGTCGCCTCCCAGGCCGAATTCTTCTCTTCCGACGTCAAGGTCTATCAAACCATCGTGTCGATCGATGAAATCGACAAGGATCTGGTGGGCAAGCTCAAACCCGGCATGAGCGCCGAGGTCACTATCCTCGCCGACGCCAGCACCGAAGAGGTGCTGACCGCGCCCATTCAATCGGTCGTCGGGACCATAGCCAGTGGGGAGAAGCGCAAGTGTTTTGTCCTGAATGCCGCCAACGAACCCGAGGAGCGCGACATCGTCATCGGCCGCAGCAATGAAAAGATGGTGGAAGTCAAGAGCGGCCTCAGGGAAGGCGACCGGGTGGTCCTGAATCCCCGGCCGCTCCTGGTCGGCGACAAGGCCAAGCTGAAGCCCGGCGTGCCCAGTACCAAGCGCGGCGGCGACGGCGACGGCGGCGGCGAACGCCAATGGAAAGGCAAGAAGGCCGACAAAAAACAGAACCCGGTCAACAAGGAGTAAGGAATCCCCCGTTTAGCGGGGAGCCGGAGGCGACCGCTGCGCGGCCGTGGTCGCCTTCGGCTCCCCGCTAAACGACCGCCTGCAAACTTGAAGTCTCATCCATGCCCGCCATCGTGCGCATCGACAACCTGGTCAAGCACTATTTCCTGGAAACGATCACCGTGCGCGCCCTGCGCGGCGTGTCGTTGACGGTCGCCCAAGGGGATTTCGTCGCCCTCATGGGGCCGTCCGGGTCGGGCAAGTCCACGCTGCTCAACCTTTTGGGCTGCCTCGACCGGCCGACCAGCGGCCATTATTCCCTCGGCGACGAAGACGTCTCGGAAATGGACGACGACCAGCTGTCGGACATCCGTAGCCGCTACCTGGGCTTCATCTTTCAGTCGTACAACCTGCTGGCCCAGTACACGGTGGTGGAGAATATCGAGGTGCCGCTGTTGTACCAGGGGTGCCACATCAACGAACAGACGCGGGCGCGGTGCATCGCCCTGGCCGACCTGGTGGGCCTGGGCGACCGGCACGATCACCGGCCGATGCAGCTGTCCGGCGGCCAGCAGCAGCGCGTGGCCATCGCCCGCGCCCTGGTCAACGACCCGCACCTGATCCTGGCCGACGAGCCGACCGGCAACCTCGACTCGCGCACCAGCGACGAGATCATGCAGCTGTTGGCCCGCCTCAACCAGGGCGGCAAGACCATCATCATGGTCACCCACGAAAACGACATCGCCGCCTGGGCCCGCCGCGTCGTCCGCATGCGCGACGGACACATTGAATCCGATGAAACCAACCATCACCCGCCGCCTCCGGCCCATGGGGTGGCTCCGCCTCATCTGGCCGACGGCATTGTGTCCACTTGAAAGTAGGTCAGGCTTTCCAGCCTGACGGGAAGACCTGACGGGAAAAGTCAGGCTGGAAAGCCTGACCTACAGGGTAACGCTATGACGCACGTGATCCAGATCGTTCTGGTTTCCTGGGATAAAAGCACCCGCGGCTTTATGCTAGCCTTGCGCAGCCTGTGGCTGCACAAGCTCCGCGCCTTTCTGTCGGTCCTGGGCATCATCATCGGCACCGCCGCCGTCATCTCGCTCATGGCGTTCGGCGAGGGCAGCATGCAAGACGCCCTGGACGACATCGCCCGGCAAGGGGCCACCAACATCATCATCCGCAGCGTCAAGCCGCCCGACGAGGCCAGCAGCGGGCGCCGTTCGTTCATCGCCAATTTCGGCCTGACGGACAAGGATTACGAAGCCTTCAAGTTGATCCCCAGCGTCGAGGAGCACGTGCCCATGCGCGTGTTTCCCCAGGAAATTCGCCGCCTGGGCCGCATGCAGGTCGGTCGGGTGGTGGCCACGACCCAGGATTATACCAAGGTCAATCCGGTGCACATGGACCTGGGCCGGTTCCTGTTGGACAGCGACGATTTCAAGGCCCAGGGGGATAATGTCGGCATGCGCAACGTGTGCGTGCTGGGTGCGAAAATTGCCGACTACCTGTTCCCCTTCGAAAATCCCCATGGCCAGACCGTGGTGATCAACAAGCACCAGTACGTGATAGTGGGCGTGGTCGCCGACCGCATGCCGACGGGCGGCAGCGGCGGCAGCCAGGCCGCCGAGGAATTCAACAACGACGTGTACATTCCCTTTCGCACCAGTTTCGGCCGCTTCGGCAACATTGTCACCATCCGCCAATCCGGCTCGCGCAGCGGCGAGATGGTCAAGTACAACCAGATCACCCTGAAAATCGATCACATGGACCACGTTGAAGACGCCGGCAATACCGTCCGCGACTGGCTTTCCAACCCCGACAATCACTACAAGCAGGACTGGGCCGTCACCATCCCGCTCGACCGGTTGCGCGAAGCGGAGCGCGCCCGCGACCGCTACACCATGCTGCTCGCCTTGATCGCCGGCATCTCGCTGCTGGTGGGCGGCATCGGCATCATGAACATCATGCTCGCCACCGTGACCGAACGGACGCGCGAGATCGGCATTCGCCGCGCCCTGGGCGCCAAACGCCGCGACATCACCGTGCAGTTCCTCATCGAGGCGGTGGTGCAAACCGCCATCGGCGGCCTGTTCGGCGTCTTGCTCGGCCTGACGATAGTCTACGGTATTCCGCCGCTGTACGAGTTGCTCTTCGCCCGAGCCCTTCCCGCCAAGCTGCACGTGCCGTCCATTTTCCTGGCGCTGTTCTTTTCGATCGGCGTGGGCGTGGCCTTCGGCTTGTACCCCGCCATCCGGGCCTCGCGCCTGGATCCCATCGAAGCGTTGCGGCACGAATGAGAGAGTGGAGAGTGGAGCGCGGAGCGCAAGAACCTGCCGGCTTTTCACTCCGCTCTCCACCCCTCCACTCTCCACTCTCCACCCTTCACTCCGCCTTTTCGGCGCAAGTTTCCCATCCGGCCAACGTCCCTTTTAGGACCCTGGAAGGAACAGAGAGATCCGCTGGCGTGGGGTCCTCGTTCCGGCAGGATGTCGGGCGAGGGCCCCCATTTGTTATTTTCCACGCGGTCTGGACTGAGGCGAGCCGAGCAGCGTAAGCTGCCGGGTAATCCGTGCAATCGACGGCGCCTCACCCGGCAGCTTACGCTGCTCCGCTCGCCGAGAATACTCACCCGGCAGCTTATGCTGCTCGGCTCGCCGAGAAAAGAAAAAAGCCCACGAGAGATCGCATCTCCCGTGGGTTTAGCTTTTTCACAAGATCGGCAGTCAAGCGCCGGCGAAGCAAGACGTTTTCTTCCGCCGCGGGGTCGTGGGCGGGCTCTTGGCATTGGTTTTTTCCGTGGCCAAGCTGCCGTAAAACGCGCCGCTGGCGAACAGGGCGGCTACCACCAGGCCGTCCAGGCCCTGATCCGCCGGTTCGCGTCGAGCCCCGTCTGCCGAAGCCGCCGGCGGCCCACTGGTGGGCCAGCTTTCGGCCAGGGAAATCTCTTCTTCCTCCGGCGGCGGCTGGGGCATGGGAAGCGGAGCATTTTCGGCCGGGGTTGACGTGGGGGCGCCGTTGAGCTGGCTGCGAATCCAGGTCCCCAGCCGAGAGGCCGTGGCCGCGCCCGCTTCCAGCAGGGCGCGGGTCACGTCGTTGACCGTTTCCTGGAAATGGAGGTCGGGCAGCGGCATCGTGCCCAAGCCCAGGGTTTCCAGGGTGGTGTCAATCACCGAGCGCATCGTGCCCAAGCCGTAACCTGCCCAATTAACGTCGCCGAAGCCGGCAAAGATGATCCCCGAGTTGTCCACGCTGCCGCTAAAGAAGCCGGCCAGCAATTCCTGAATCTCGGCCAGGAGAATCTGCAAAGTATCGGGATTGACTTCGCCGAGATACCCGGACGAATCCACCCCCGCCAGCGAGGTCAATACCAGGGTTTCCAGCACCGGCACGGTCAGGACCTCGGTCACCGTCGCGACGCTGATCGGGATCGCTTCCGAGGTCAAGAAAGAAACGGCCGAGGTGAGCAGCCCGGCGGGATTGCCCATGTCGAAGGTAAAGGAGTTTTTGCCGCCGCGCAGGGCGTCGGTCAGGGCGACGGCCTGGGTCTGGCCTGGGGCCAAGAGGACGGCGCCGCCGCGGGCGGTGGCTTGCACGTCGGCCACATTCAGGGTGAAGGTCCCCGAGACGGCGGCCATGACCAGCACCTGGACGTTGCCCCCAACTTCGATGAACGTCCGGGCGATATTGTTGGACACGGTGTTGTTTTGCAAGTTGAAAACGGCGCGGTTGCCGCCCGGATCGGCCAGGTCGATCGACACCGGGTCGAGCCAGATGATCAAGTAGTTGACGGGCGGAGAGCCCTCCGCCTGTATGGTCGGAAGGCACTTGGCCAGGACTTGATTGTTCAAGGCGCCCGTAATGCCCGGATTGTCGCCATTCTTGTTCAACAGGGCGTCGAGGGTGAACCCCAAATCGTTGTGAAGTTGGGTCAGGAACGGGGTACCGTTGGCGAAGGAAACGAAATCGGTAGCGCCCCAGGGGCCGGGTTTCAAGAGGTTGAAGCGAATCACGCTGCCCTCGTTCCCCTGGCCGCCCACGATGTCAACGATCGGATGGCCGTGGAAGGCATCGCCGAACGCCAGCAAGCCAGCTTCGTTCGGGTTAAAGTCCGCCGTGCGAATGGCGGCGGAAAGCTCGATCTGGTAGGCTCCCTCCGGCAAGGCCTGGTCAAAGAGCAGGGTGATGGTTTGCCGAATGGCCGTGGGGAAGGTCCGGCCGCTGGAGACCTCGACGTTGGCCCCGGGGTTGTACACGACCGGTTGGGCAGCGGCCAGCGGAATAATCTGGTCATCGGTAGCGTCGCCCGGGTCGCCCAGCCAGCGCACCAGGTAATGGGCCGGGTTTTCCGCCGTGGCCGGATCGAGCCGGTCCCCCTGCAAGGTCAGGACCAGGCTGGTGATCGCTCCGACCGGCTGATCGTTGGCCCCGGAAAGGAGTGATTCGCCCTGCACGCTGGCCACCTGGGGCAGCACGTCAATCACCAGGGTATACTTGCCGGCGCCGCCGTTCACGCCAAAGACATGGACGGTCAACTCTTGCCCTTGCCGCGCGATGATGCGGAAGCGCTGGCCTGTTCCGACCACCTGACCCTGGGCATTGAGCACTTCCATACCCAATCCCTGGCCTTCGGGGAACTCAAACAAAGCGGAAAAATCGATGACCTGATCGCCCGCTTGGGGCGAGGCCTCGCGAGGCACGGTGATTTTGAAAAATGCATCCTGAAACCCCGGAACGATGGCCATGGCCTGGCTGACCAGGTGGACCACGGTGCCCAGGTCACGGGCGTTCGGGAGGGTGGTGTTGGGCACAATGGTTGGTGATTGGCCGTATATCACCCGAACGCCGCCGACATCGGCCATGGCCAGGTCCAGGGAGTCCTGGCCGTCGATCTTGCCGTCGCCGGTGTCGTCATTGAACTGGCCGGCGGCCAGTTTGCCGGCATTCTTGAGCACGGCCAGCTGCCGCGGCGCCGCAAAGAGATTGCCGGCGGCGTCCGGCGGGATGCCGGCCAAGAAGATTACCTGCGGGGCGTCGGTTCCGGTCCTGGGTTTGACGGTGACCACCAAATCGGGTCGGTTGTCCGCCGGTCCGATCTTCGTGGAGCCGTCGGCCTGGGGAACCAGGCTGGCGAAATCCACCACCGTCAGGCCGATGATGGAAATATTGCCGGAGGTGACTGTAACGGCGGCGACGGCTAGGGGATTCTGGAATGTGCCGTCCCCGTTCCCCAGACTGATAAACACCGAGCCGGTGTTGGCCCCGGCGGCAACAACGTCCAGCTTGCCGTCCCCGTTCACGTCGGCCAGCTTGGCGTCGGGGGTGATCTCGCCGCTGGGGAAGATACCCGCGGGAGTGAAGGAACCATTGCCGTTGCTCAGGAGGACCTGGAAACTGGCACTGTTGGCGCTAACGACGATCAGGTCGTCAATTTGGTCTTCGTTGATGTCGCCGGCGCGAACCGGGAAGGCCTCACCGGCGGGGAGGGGAATGTCGATTTTCTGGGGCGGCCGGAAGGTTCCGTCTCCCCGGCCGAACAAGATCGCCAGAGTCGCCGACCCGGGCACCCGACCCAGCACGGCCAGGTCGATATCCCCGTCGTGGTTAAAGTCTCCCGCGGCCGCCGAATCGGCCTGGAAAGTGGCATCGAAACGCCGCTGCGGAGCGAACGTGCCGTCCCCACGTCCCAGCAACACCGAGACGTCGGCCGATAAGAAATTGGTAACAATCAGGTCGGGAATGGTATCGTGGTTCACATCGACGAGCAACGGTTCGCGAATGGCCGAGGGCACCTGCCCCGGCCCGACGTCGAACTGCCGCGCCGATTGGAAGGTGCCGTCGCCATTGGCCAGCAGCACGTTCACGGGGTTGGAGAGTTGGTTGCTTGTCACCAGCAGATCGGGCCGGGCATCGCGGTTCACGTCGCCGGCGATGATCCCCGAAGGGGAGCCGCTGGCCGGGAAAAAGAGGATAGAATTCAGAGCCGTTTCAAACAGATCAAGATTGGTGAAATCCAAATGGAAATTGCCCGAACCCGGAGTGCCTACCGCCTGAAGATCAAATAGTTGGGCCGTGAGGTTTACGTTAATGGGTATCCCCGGCTGCAATACGAAATTCTGGGGGGCGCCCACGGCTGCGTTGCTGGCGTTTTTGTTGGTGACGCGAATGGTTTGCGGGGCGTTGCCGACAACTTGTAAAGTGATGACCTTATTGCTGGGATTCACGAAGTTGATAGCCGGCCCGGGGTTGCCAAGGTTCAAGGTGACAGGCGTGCCGTTAACCAGCACCGAGGCGGTGGTTACCCCCGCGACCTGGAGGAGAACCTCCTGGTCCTGTTCAACGGCGAGGCTGATCTTCTCGACTTCTCCCGGTCCTGCTGCTCCGGTGGGCTGGCCGGTGGCCAGGACCTTTTGGCCGTCGGTGCTGAGGACTTGCAGGTTGAGGTTGCCGTTAACATTAGCGGCCGAAGTGAGGGTGAGCTCCAGGGAGCCGCCCACGGGGGTGGCCAACTTGTACACGGCCTGGCCGCCGGCGGCCAGGCCGCCGTCCACGGCGCCGCTAACGCGGGGACCGAGATTGGCGGTCAGCGATTGCAGGACCAGGGAGTATAACGGCACCAGGCCGCCGAAAACGTGGACCAGGTATTGTTGTCCGGCGTCGCTGTGGCGGGAGATTTGTTGACCCGTGACCAGACCCGACGGATCGGTGATGGCCGTGCCGGTTTGCAAAAGCGTGGTTCCGGCAGCATCGAACAGCTCCAGGTGCAAATCGGCCCCTGCGGTCGACGACGCCAACACCACCAGGTCCCCCGTAGCCCCTGCCTCCAAGCGGAACCAATCGTGATCGCCGGGGGCCATGCCCAGCCGCGGCACGACGCTCTGGGCGGTCACCTTACCCAGATCGATAGCGGTTTGGGACGTGTTGTTAAGCTCGAACCGGTCGTTGAACGGCAGGGGGGCGGGGGCCAGGTCGTAGCGGCCGAAAAAGATGTCCTGATTGCCCAGGCGCGTATCGGTCCAGGCGGCGTAGACCTTGCCTTTGTTGGTCGCCAGGCCAAGCAAATCGCCCAGGTAGAAATTATTGTTAGCGCGCGCGTCCTTAAACACGCCGGCATCCGGGTCGAAATTCGCGTCGGTGATCCGGAAATTGCCGCTGAAAGTCTGGCCGCCGTCGGTGCTGACGGCCCCGTAAACGTCCAGTCGCCTATTGGCCGGATCGCGCCGCGTATCATACCAGATCGCGGCGAGGTTGCCCTGAGCGTCGATGCTGAACTGCGGCAGTGCCTGGCCGGAGCGGACCTCGTCGCTGAGATTGGTATCGAAGAGCAGAAGGCGGCTGCCGTCGTCATCGTTGAGGGCCGGCCGGAAGCGACCCTTGAACGGGGTGGGGAACTCATCGCTGTTTAACGGATTCGAGCCGACCGTGAAAATCTTTTGCCAGGTCACACCGTAATCGTCCGAACGGGCAAAGTTGATTTCGCCCGCGTCAATGACGACGTTAGAGATATTAACGATCCGGACCGCTTCCCAGGCATAGACGTGTCCCGGTCGCGCCGGGTCGGCGAGGATGCCGCGGACCAGAAGCGTGCGGAACTTGTCGTTAAATAGCGTGCCGTTGTTGATCGGAAATTGGCTGTTCCGGGGGAATCCCGCAGGGAAATCCTCTCTGCCGAACGGCAGGCCCTTGAACAGGGTACCGTCGCCGAGGGGATTGGTTGCCAGGGAGTCGGGGTTGGTGAAATGGGCCCCGGAATCGGTGGAGTGAAAGACCGAGAAGCGGTTACCGGAAAACATCGAAACATAAACATCCCCCTCCGGTCCGACGGAAACATGCGACAAGGTGGAGAAGCCGGCCCCCTCCACGGGGCTGGGCAAGAGGCCGGTGGCCGGATCGAGGATCGTCGTCACCTGCACTACCTGAGGTAGGCCCCCGATCTGCACGTTCAGGTTTTGCAATTTAGTTGTCCACGACTGGCCGGCGTCGCTGGAAACGGCGATCATGATATCGGTGGCCCCGTTAGCCGCCGGATTCCAGGGGACCTGGCCGATAGGGTAAAAGCGGGTCCAGGTAACGTAGAGGTTGCCGTAGTTGGGGTTATTCAAACCATTTGGCAGGAAGCGATGGGTGTCGATGGCGAGGTCCGGGAGGGTTTCGAAAAAAACCTTCGCGCCGGTGAAAAGGTGGGAGGCGACATGCCTGGGCGCGCCCAAAAGGAGTTCGCCGGTGCCCGCGTCGGTTTCACCCCGCACCACGAACACACCATTGTTGGCGCGCATGCCATACGAGCGTCTCTGCACTCCCCCTGGATCGGTGGTGGGATCGTAGATGAGGCCCGGCTTGGTCGGGCCCAGGAAGGTGGCAGCCATGTAGCTGATGTAGAAATGTCCCTGGTCGTCGAAACGCACGATCGGGTTGCCGGCGGCCTCGTTGAAGTCCGCCAGCACAGGGACGGATTTCCGCTCCCAGGTTGTTCCGCCGTCGTGCGAGACCGCCACGCCGATCCCCGCGAAACCGTTTTTGCCCAGCGAATAGTCCATGTAAACCGTGACGACATGATCCGCATCGAGCGGGTCCACCGCCACGGAGGGCATCTGCTGTACCCCCGAGCCGTTTGCGATTTTCTGATTGGCGATCAGATCAGGCGCGGCCTGCACGCCGAAGTCGGCCCGCACGTCCTGGTTGGCGCCGACCTGAACCTGCTGCGTGGCACTGCCTTTGGGAAAGGTAAGCGTGGCTGCGGGAAGAAGGATGCCCACCGTGTAGATGCCGGGTGCCAGGCCGGCAAAGGCGTAATCGCCGCTGCCGCTGGTGAGCGTTTGCTGAATCTGGATGCCGTTCTGCTCAAGGGTGGCCGTCACGGCGGCGATGCCCGGCTCGCCGCTGGCGCGCAGGCCGTCAGGGACCAGGTCCTGCCACACGCTGCCAAAAATGGTGGATGGCAGCGTCCGGTCCTCCAGCGGTTCCAGGACAGGCTGGTAGGTGCCGCGCCGTCTTTTGAAAGATTGGAGGATGCCGAGCAACCAAGAAAGAGGGTTTCGACCCTTCCCCCTGCGGCGGGAACGCGTAACCATGGAACGTTTCCTAAAAAAAGGGAACTCCCAGCTTCTCACGCCAATGTGGCTTACCCCCCTAACGTGTTCCGGTTACGTGTTAGGGCGAATTTTCTCCTTTTTCTTGAATTGTAAGTATTTAAACAGGATGACGGCGCAAAAGCAAACTTTTTCCCAACTCCCAGTTATCTATTGAAGCAGGGGCTGGAAAAACTTTCAGGCCGCTTTGGGAACGCAAAAAAGGAAAACTGACGAATAGAGTAACCTGCCTTTTTTAGATAACAAGGGGCATCTTTATGCTCCCTCCAAATCAGACTCCCCCCGCTTTGCCCGGAGGTTGTTGTGGACGTGCCAGACCCGTTGCACCAGGCCCAACTTGTCTTGGACGTTCATTTTCTGAAAAACTTTATCGATGCGTTTGCGGATGCCGCCGGAACTTCGCCTTAGCTTGCGCGCCATGCCGGCCCGTGTTCGGTCCTCAAAAATAAGGATGGCCACGTCCAGTTCCCGGCCCGTCAGGTCAAAGGTGGTGCCGATGTCGATCCACTCTTCGGGCGTCAGCAATCCTTCGGCAGGGTTTTCCGGAAGCAGATACCAGGGCTTCAAGAGTAAATCTCCCGGGCATATTGGATCGGGGCTCTGATTTAATGGGATTTAATGGGGTGTTTCAGGCCCGCACTGTCGGTGGGTCTCATGGATTTCGCAGCCGCGATGGAGAAGAAATGGGTTCCATGGAGGTGGATTTCGCGCAGGTAGAGGATTCCATGAAACACTACGTCCCCCAGGCAAAACTTTCGCCTAGGAACGACTTCATTGGAATGGTAAGCAGTCTGGGGCAAGCAGGCCTCGATGAAATGGGTCACACAAACCGGTCATCGATATTTTCAAAAACTAGGCCCACGCAGATAATACCGAACTAGGAAAGAACCGGCAGCGCCATTGTTGTCCGTTCCTTGGATTTTCAAATAATGCAGGTTCCAGTTCTCCTCATTGGCCTCCTGTCCCAAGGCGATTGTCAAAGTCACCAGTCTGCCGCCCAGGGATATTGCGGGTGGCCAAAAATGGGTGTGAATATTGGGTGTCGGTGGGGCATCGGGATCATCGGTCGGGCGAAAAACTCCAAATTGGACCTGAGGATTATTAGGGTTTCCGGGATTGGCGAGATCACAAAAGATACTCGTAGCCGGGTTGGCGGAATAAAGTTCCACCGTAACATTTTGGTTACCGGCCCCTCGGGTCCAGGTACCCATCAAATAATCGGCAGCAACCGTCGCTCCTACTCCGGCGCGGGTTACGCCGGCGCCGCCGGAAAATCGGATGTGTACGGCCATGGCAATTCTCCAGTCTTTTTATTTCATTCAATCAACTCAGTTTGCCCCTTTTAAACCACCCCGGCTCTCGTTTCAAGCACTTTTTCTATTTTTTTCGAATTTTCCAAATTCTGGCCCCACCATTTTGAACCCAGATCCCAAACCGGCCGCGCCCTTCGACGGGAAGGACTACTTGACTCACTGTTGCGGAATTGACCGCCAGTGCGGGGTTTTTCCAAATGTTGTTGACTTCCAAATCCACGTGAGAAATTCCTTTTCGCAAGGGCACCTCAAATTCCATTAACTGAAAGAACTGCCAACTTTTTTCCTTGCCGTTTTCCCAGCGAAAGACCGCTTTGCCCACCCGGATTTTCGCGGGTCCTGGCAAAACCTGGATCATATTGGTCCACGCCTCGGCCCCTTTTTTTTCCCAGCCAAGAAAAAGGCCGCGCGGACCGGGTGATTTGTCTTCGAAAAAAACCACGCTAACCTGAGAAAAAAGTTGCCGGCGATCGTCTGCCAAAGCGAACAGGGTGGGCTCCTCTGTCGCCAACGAGCGGATATTGATTTCGTTGCGATCCGGATAATAAACCCCTTTCCCCCAGATTCGGCGGCACCAAAGGGGTTCCATCAAAGGATTCCTTAATGTGGGCGGTGGTTGCTGATGCGCCCGCGCCCCTCCCCAATTGTCTTTCGTGTTCAATTGGGTTTGTAGGGCCAACAAATCAATGGTTTGTCCCGGTTGGGCCTGGCGCAAAACGGCTGGATAATCTTCCGGCCAATCCGGTTCAGCCTTGTTTTTCGGCGGAGAAAGAGGAGTGGTCCCGTCCTGCTCCCCCGTGCGAAAGAGAAACCAACCTGCCAAAATCAAGACCCCAATAAGGAAAACGATTCCCAGGATCGGAAAGGGATTGTTCGGTTTTTTCCGGGATTCCGGCGCCGCCAATTTCGGGGTAACCTCGGCGACCTTCAGTCGCGTGGCGGGAGTGGGTTCCGCCATGGTTTTTCCACTCCCCCGCGGCAGAAAGGATTTGGTCACTGGAATATTTTCGCCCGGGGAAGGGCAAAGCAGTACCGGTCTTTCCTTGCTTGCTTTTTCCAGGCCAAGCAATCCGGACAAATCAGCCCCCGGACAAAACGGCTCCAGGGCCAGCACCACCTCGCGCGGATCCTGAAAGCGCTGCGCCGGGTCTTTTTCCAGAAGCCGGTGCACCAGGGCCGCCAGGGCATCGGGTAAATCGAGGCGCCGCTGTTGAATCGGCGGCGGGGGGTCCTGGGCGTGGGCGAGCATTTTTTTGCCAGCCGTGTCGTAATCGGGCCCACTGAAGGGCGGCTGGCCGGTCAGCAGCTTGTACAGCGTGCAGCCGAGGCTGTACAGGTCGGCGCGGATATCGACGCGGTGGGCGTCCTTGGCCTGCTCGGGGGCCATGTAATCGCCGGTGCCCAGGACCAGGCCCGTGTCGCTCATGGTTTCATGGGCCGGATGATCGGCATGCATCAGGGCCAGGCCCAGGTCGAGGATTTTCACCGTGCCGTCGGGGGTCAGCATCAGGTTGGACGGCTTGACGTCGCGGTGGACCAGTTTTTGCTCGTGCAAATAGTGCAGGCCGCGCGCGACTTGCTGGGCGACGGCGCAGGCCTCGGCGACCGGCAACGGCCCGAGCCGGCTGATCAGGCGGTGCAGATCAATGCCCTCGACGAAATCCATGACCAGGTAAGGCCGGCCGTCCAGCTCGCCGGCGTCGGAGGCGCGGACCAGGTTGGGATGGTCGAGGTTTCCGAGAGCGGCCAGCTCGCGGCGAAAGCGAACGACCAGCTTGGCTACCCCCTGGCGCTGCGGTTTGAGGGTTTTCAGAGCGACCTTGCGGCGGAGCAACGGATGCACCGCCTCGTAGACGACGCCCATGCCGCCGCCGGGGAGGGCGCGCACCAGCTGGTATGGGCCGAAGGGCCGCGGAAGAACCTCGGGCGCGTCTGGCCCGGCCGGTTCCTGAATTGGTTGGGGAAACAATGGCCAGCCCTCGGAACGGAATGTTTGTCTATCACAATACCCGAAAATCGGGCAGTGTGGGAGTAGAGGATGGAGGATAGAGGAAGAAGATAGAGGATGGAGGATTGAGGATAGGATTGAAGAAGTACGAAGAGAGGGAATATTACCAATTACCAATTGCCAAATGCCAAATGTCAATTGCCAAATATCAATTGCCAATTATTCTTCGCGCGGTCAGGTTTGAGACTTTTCTCGGCGAGCCGAGCAGCGTAGTGAAGCGCCGGCGATTGCATACTTTAACCGGCAGCTTACGCTGCTCGGCTCGCCTCAATCCAGACCGCGCGGAGTATTAACAAGGAGCTTTCTTTGTTTATGATGTAAATTGGCATTTGGCAATTGGTAATTGGCAATCCCTGTGTCTCCTCTATCCTCCATCCTCTTTCCTTCTATCTTCTTTCCTCTCCCCTCCATCCTCTTTCTCAATCCGCTATCCTTTGGCCTAACCTTGTCCCTTCTGGGTGATTTTGTTACAACCGCCCCTCCACGGAATGGTCCCGTTTCCACGGATGGTCCCGGAGCGCCATGAGGAATTTTCTGCGGGCGTTGCGCTTTGCCAAGCCGTACTGGCGGCGGCTGTTTTTTTCGGTGGTCTGCGCCGCCCTGGCCGCCGCCTTCTGGGCCCTGAACTTCACTGCCATCTATCCCGTCCTCAAAATCCTCGGCACCGACCAGAACCTTCAGGAATGGGTCAACCAGTGCATCAAGAAAACGCAAACCGAGCAGGTGGAACCCCTGCAGGCCCGCGTGGATCACTTGACCCGCCAGCGCGAGCACCTGGAAAACCAGCCCCGCAATCCCGACCACGACAAGGCCCTGCGCCGCCTGGCCGAGGAGTTGGCCCGCGTGCAAACCAAGCTCGAGTCGGCCCAAAGCGAGCTGTACCGCTATCACATTGCCAAGAAATACATCGACCTGTTGTTCCCCGTCGATCGGTTTCGGGCGCTGCTGTTCTTGATCGGGTTGGTGGTTGCTTTCGTCGCCCTCAAGGGTTTTTTCGAATTCTGGCAGGACACTCTGGTCGGCAGTGTCGTCAACCGCTCGCTGCTCGACCTGCGCAATCGCTTTTATCGCCAGATCATCCACCTCGACGTGAACCATTTCACCGAACAGGGCACACACGAGCTGATGGCTCGCTTCACCAACGACATCGAGCTGGTCGGCACGGGGCAGAAGATGCTGCTGGGCAAAGTGGTGGCCGAGCCTTTGAAGGCGCTGGGCTGCGTGGTGGTGGCCTGCTGGATCAGCTGGCAACTGACCGTGATGTTTCTGGTGCTGGTGCCCTTCGCCCTGTTCATCCTCACCAAGGTCGGCCGGACCATGAAGCGGGCCACGCGCCGCTTGCTCGAACGGACCTCGCATATTTACAAAATTTTGCAAGAAACCTTCCTGGGCATTCGCATCGTCAAGGCCTTCACGCGCGAGCCCGGCGAGCGCCAGCGCTTCCGCAAGGCGACCAAGGAGTATTACCACAAGGCGATGTGGGTGGTGAAACTGGACGCCATGGCCGGGCCGATCATCGAAGTGCTCGGCGTCGCCGCCGTGGCCCTGGCCCTCCTGTCCGGCGCCTACCTGGTCATGAACAAGGAGACCCACCTTTTCGGTATGCGCATGACGGCCTATCCCCTGGAAGCGGAATCGCTGCTTCAGCTGTACGCCTTACTGGCAGCCATCGCCGACCCGGTGCGGAAACTGTCCAGCGTGCTGACGCGCGTGCAATCCGGGGCGGCCGCCGCCGACCGCGTCTTCCAGTTCATGGACAAGGAGCCGCGCATCGCCGCCAACACCAGCGGCCCGCGCTTGCCGCGCCATGCCCAGAGCATCGAATTCCACAATATTTGCTTCTCCTACGAGCCCGGCCATCCCATCCTGACCAACATTGACCTGACCGTTGGGCACGGCGAGACCATCGCCCTGGTCGGCAAGAACGGCTGCGGCAAAACCACCCTGGTCAATCTGCTGCCGCGCTTCTTCGATCCCGACCACGGCTCCATTTTGATCGACGGCATCGACATTCGCGGCGCCCACCTGCGCTCCCTCCGCCAGCAGATCGGCATCGTCACCCAGGATACCATCCTGTTCGACGACACCGTGTATAACAACATTTCCTACGGCGATCGCCGGGCCAGCCGGGAGGAAGTCGAGCAGGCCGCCCAGCAGGCCTACGCCCATGACTTCATTGTGAAATTGCCGCAGGGTTACGACACTCGCCTCGGCGAGGCGGGCCTGAAACTGTCCGGCGGCCAGAAACAACGCATCACCCTCGCCCGCGCCCTGCTGCGCAATCCCAGCATCCTCATCCTTGATGAATTCACCAGTCAGTCCGATGCCGAAAGCGAGGCGATCGTGCACCGCTTTTTGCGCGAGTACATGCGGACCCGGACCACCTTCGTCATCACGCACCGGCTGAACACGCTGGAAATCGCCGACCGCATCGTGGTGATCGACGCCGGCCACATTGTCGCCCTCGGCACGCACGCGGAATTGATCAAGACCTGCACTGTTTACAAACGCCTGCACGAGGCGCATTCCCAGCGCCCAGCGGCGTAAATTGGTCACGATTCGCGCCACGGCGCGGAATATGGGGTGCGTCGCGCAGAGGAAAAAGATGATGGTTGATCCTAAATCACGGCCCGCGCTCAAAACGCTTTTTCTCGTCCTCCTGTGCCTTTGTGGCTTTCTCTTCTTTTACCGGTTGGGCGACCGCGAGTTGAGCAGCAGTCACGAAGCCCGCGCCGCCCAGAATGCCCAGATGATTGTCAGTGAGGGCCACTGGGCCTTGCCGCGCCTGTTGGATCAGCGGATCGAGCTGCAAAAGCCGCCCTTGTATTACTGGCTGGTGGCCTTGGTGGGAGCCTGGCGCGGCGTGGATGGCTGGGCGGTGCGCTTGCCGGCGGCGCTGAGCGGCCTGGCGTGCGTGCTGTTCGTGTATTATCTGGGTTGCCGCCGGGGCCGGCCGCGCGCGGGATTCCTGGCCGCCTTGATCCTGGCCACGTGCGTACATTTCACCTGGCTGGCCCGCGTCGGGCGGATTGACATGCCGTTGACGCTGACGGTCACGTTGGCCCTGGGCGGGTTTTACCTGGGCCGGTGCCGGCTTCAGGAAAAGGCTGGCGGTTGGCGGCGCTGGCTTCTCCTGGCGTATCTGGCCATGGCGGCGGGAATGCTTTTCAAAGGCCCCATTGCCGTCTTTCTGCCGGCCGGGGTGGCGGGCTCATACCTGATCCTGGGTAGTAGGCACACTCCGTGTGCCGTTAACGGCACACGGAGTGTGCCTACTACCCGCCAGGTACTGGCCAGCTTGTTGTGGGGCGTGCCCTTGATGCTCGCGGTCGCCGCCCCCTGGTTCGTCTGGGCCAACATCCACACCGGCAATCAACTCTGGGAAATCTTTTTCTGGCACCACAACGTGGAACGAGGCCTGGGTGGAACCCTGGTCAGCCATCCCTGGTGGTTTTATGGCGTTCGCCTGTTGGTCGATCTATTGCCGTGGATTGTCGTTGTCCCGGCGGGGTTAATCTGGTTCCGGCGGCATGGCCGGGACGATGCCGAGGCCCGTTTTGGCTTGATCTGGTTTGTGACACTGGTAGTTTTTTTCTCTCTGCTGAGTTTCAAGCGGGCCGACTATTTGTTGCCGGCCTACCCGGGCTTGGCCTTGTGGCTGGGATGCGCCGCCGACCGCTGGTTGCGCATCCAAGAAGACAACCGCCGCCGTGGCTTGGTCCGCATGGGCTGGGGGTTCACGGTGGCAGGCTGTGCGATCGGCTGGGGAGTTTACGTGGGCGTGATTCAGCCGCGCCAGGATGCCGGCCAGACCTATCGCCGTTTTGCCGCGGAAATTCGCCAGCGAACGTCCCAGCCGGTAATTTTTTTCCGCGCCGAGGCCCACGAGGTGGCCTTTCACGCTGGCCGGCCGCTGGACACCATTCTGGAGTGGGAAAACCTTGCCGTCTGGGCCGCTCTGCCTCACCCGGTGTACATTGTCATGCCGCCGGATTGCGCTCAGGATTGGCCGCGGCAATTGCCTACAGGCCGGCTCGAAGAAGTGCTGCGCACCACCGACCTGGCGACTACACCCCATCACCGCCCGCTGGTTTTGTTGCGCTCTCTTCCGGACCCCCTTCTCTGGTAAAGTTGGAATAGATCTCCCCATTATCGCGGAGTAACCTTCCTGTATAATGGGGATGGTTGAGCCTAAGGTTGGCCTAAGGTTAGCAACCGGAGTCGGGTGACCATGAGTCGTGCCGCCGTCCATACCTCTCCTGGCAAAGTCAAAAAGTTGCTTCTGCAACTATTGCCCGATCAGGGATACTGGACCGAGGAAAAATACCTGTGGCTGACCGACCATACCAAGCGCCTGGTGGAGTTAAGCGATGGTTTCCTGGAGGTCCTGCCCATGCCCACCGACCAGCATCAAACAAACCTTAGTTTCATGTTCTTGACCTTCAACGCTTTCGTGGTCCCGCTGGGCGGCAAGGTGCAATTCTCGGGTTTGCGACTCCAGCTCTGGCCAGGAAAGATTCGGGAACCCGATTTGTTGCTGGTACTGGATGCCAAGGACCCACGCCGGCAAAACCGTTTCTGGACCGGCGCCGACCTGGTTCTCGAAATTGTCAGCAAGGATGATCCCGCGCGGGACCTGGTCCGAAAGCGCCAGGAGTATGCCCGCGCCCAGATTCCCGAATACTGGATCGTTAATCCGCTGAACGAAACCATCCTGGTTTATCGCTTGAAAGGAAAAAAGTATCCCAAAGCCGCCAAGTATAGGCGGGGAACCCGCGCCGCTTCGGAATTATTGTCCGGTTTTTCCGTGAGCGTCGATGAAGTCTTTGATGCTGATTGAGTATGGGAACGCAAATCTCCCATTTCATTTCACAAATCCTCTTGTATCCTGCCTTGCTATCCTGAGAGGTGTTCCTGATCCCCACACGGATGAACCTTATCCGGACCACGGATGTCATGGCCACCGTACTTGCCCAAAAGGCCGGCTCGAAGAGGTGCTGCGCACCACCGACCTGGCGACCACACCCCACCACCGCCCGCTGGTATTGTTGCGGTCGCGTCCGCATCGATTCGCACGAAAGGCGGCGGATTGAAAAATGGAAATGGCGTCTTCATTTTTTTTGTTCAATCTTCCGCAGGGCTTCTAAGGCGGCTCTTTGTATTTCCTGGCGGTTTTCCGTGTCGGCAATGACTTGAAGGGCGGGTATCGCTTCTTTGGCCGCCGGACCTTGCTCCCCTAACGATTGGATCACTGTTAGGCGTACCGTGAATTCCTTGTCCTTTGCAGCTTCTATCATGAAAGGGACAATAATGTCGGCTTTTACTGACAGCTGCGCTGAAAATTAAAGTTCGACACTCGTAACATAGGAGCATGGCGCGACGACATTTCCACGATTGGCGAGAGTGGCGTCGTTTTCAAGCTTTGCGTTTGGCTCGGCGCGGTTGGAAACCGCGGAAAGGCGTGCAATTGCCCGCCCTAGCTGAACAGAACGCGGCGGTGTTCCGGCAAGTACGGCTGCTTCACGCCAAGTAAAATCTCCAGGGCTGGATCGACGAACACCGCGAGGTGCTCAAGCCGCCGGTGGGCAATGCCATGATCCTGAACCAGAGTTTCATGGTCATGGTCGTCGGCGGGCCCAACCAGCGTTCGGATTTTCACGTCAAGCCCACCGAAGAATTGTTCTACCAGATTTGCCCGGCAGCCTTTCTTCTGGACGAAGGCACTGAAGAAGCGTAGTTTCTTTATTTAGGGTCACAATTCCATTCCCGGTCGTTCAGGAGGGAAAGATCCTCCGGGGATAGCGCAGGCCATTAAGCTTGTGCGTTTCCCTTGACAAAGGGAGGGGTGCCATGTTCTCCTGGTTTTCGCCGCGCTGCCCGGTCAGTACCTGGGAAAAAACATGGACGGAAACCCGGATGTGTTGGTTCGCCGAGAAGCTCGGCCTGGACCGGTTGCTCCAGGCGGAGGTTCTCCTGCCCAATGAGGACTTCTTTCTTGAGCCCTACCAAGGCTCCACTGCGGACGCTCAAAGAATGATGGACCAACTCTGCCGACACCTGGGCATAGACCCAGACGCCGTCCAGTTCGTCGTCAGTTCGGAGGAAAGGCCGTCGCAAGGCTCGGGACACGACGAGACCGGAACGCGCGGGGACAAGGCTCTCATTCGGATTGCCGCCGAGCAACTGGACGACCCGGAAATACTGGCCGCCACGCTGGCACATGAACTGGCCCATGAGCTTTTGACCGGTGGCGGTCTGCTCGACGCACCGGTTTTCGACCAGGAATGGATCTTTGACCTTTTGCCGGTTTATCTTGGTGCCGGCTTGTTTGCCGCCAATGCCACGATCCGGGAGCAATGTGGCCTGGAAGGGGCAGTGAGTTGGTGGACCATGCGCCGGCACGGCTATCTGCCCTCGCGAATGTTCGGTTATGCCATGGCGCTGTTTGCCTACATGCGCGGAGAAAATGACCCATCCTGGGCGGGCTACCTGCGTGCCGACGCGGCATCCGCCTTGCGGGCCGGTCTACGTTACCTGGGAAAGACCAAGGATTCGCTGTTCCACCCCGACACGGTTCGCTCCAAGCGCCCTGGCCTGAACGCAGCCCAAGCCGTGGACTG
The DNA here is from genome assembly GCA_964518515.1 of uncultured Alcaligenaceae bacterium. Classification (GTDB taxonomy): domain Bacteria; phylum Planctomycetota; class Planctomycetia; order Gemmatales; family Gemmataceae; genus CAZFGM01. Next base: position 22,255 of record CAZFGM010000004.1, read on the forward strand.
GCTAAAAAGCGAAACTGCCTCGCTGCGCCTGGCGGTGCTTTGGCAGATCCAGGAAATTGGCCTAAGGGATGTAAATTGTCTGGAAGGCGTGATGCATTGCCTGAGGGACTCCGACGCGGATGTGGCCGCCGAAGCGGCGCGAACCTTGGGCATTTTTGGCCCTGTGGCAGCGCCGGCCATCCCGAAGCTGCGCGAAGCCCTGTGGGCCTCAGCCGACAATCTGCGCGCCAACGCGGCGCATGCGCTGGGATCGCTGGCCCTGGAGGCGGATGTGGTTGTGCCCGACCTTTGCTGTCTTTTGGCTGAGTCGAGCCGGCCTGTAAACTACGAGGCCGCCTGGGCCCTTGGCCGAATGAAGACCCAAGTCGATTCCATGTCGGTGAACCGGATTCTCGCTAAGCTGGAAACGGCACTGCTCGCCTGTGACTATCCGATGGTGGAGGTGGTGGCAGCCGCCCTCCTCGCCGTGACCCGGAACCCGGAACAATGCATCCACGAGCATTTCACATATCCAGACGTAAGGCAGTCGGCACTGGCGGCAATCGCGGACCAACGTGTTTCTCTTGCCGGTGCGGAGGTGAGCCATGATTAACCGTGCAACGTGCCCGGAATGTGGACTGGTTTTACCATTGGCCCAGACCGAACCCAAAGAAAAATGTCCAAGTTGCGGAGGACGACTGACGGCGGGGAAAGAACATCAGCAGGGTGTGGCTCGAACGCCAACGCGTTGCCATTCCCCCTCGGCGATCATGGCAGAACTTGAACCCGATGAGGCTGTTGCGAATGAATCTGTACCTCGCGTTAACAAGGAAATCCCCTATATTGATCGCTTGTCAAAAAAAGGACAAAAAAAGATATTCTGGAGATGCTTTTTTGTGGTCATGTTATTGACCCAAGTTCAGGCGGGGTGGTTGTTTTTTTCGGGCTCCGACGCCGACATCGCGCTGTTCCTTCTTCTCCTTGGAGCCCCTCTGATTGGCATTTTGACGGCGTATGCGGTTATTTTCTTCTTGAACGGCATTAGCCACATCGCAAGGGGTGTCATTGTCGGTGCTGAACCTGATGATTACAACGCGGACGAACCGTATTGGAAGGACTCCGAATCTCCACCTCTCGGCCGGGTACCGGGTGGGTTGGATTCTACCGCGATTGTTAAACAAGTCCAGGAGGAACCGGTGTCTGAATCACCACAGAAACACAGTGGTCACAGCGCGGCACAGCCGCCACCAAAAATAACCGCGGAGCACGCAGAGTCCGCAGAGAAAAACCAAAAAAGAAAAATTTTTTAATAGCCATTTCTCTTCTTCTTTCTCTGCGTTCTCCGCGTTCTACACAGAGAAAACCAATTGAAAAAAGAAGGGTGGGGCGAGTGACGGAAGGTTCCGTCAGTCAATGGATCTCGAAAGTCCAAGAACGCGGAGCGAAGTCGTTGCTGTCGGAGCCGCATGGTGGGCATCCGAAGCTGACGCCCGAACAAGTGGGGCTGATCCCCGACTTCCTTTGGCATGGCGCTGAGTCGTACGGATTTCCTGGCAACCTGTGGAACTGTGTTCGCATTGCCAAGGTGCTTCATCGAGAGTTTGGCGTTCGCTACAACCGGCACCACGTTTCTCGATTGCTCAAGAAGCTGGGTTGGACGCCGCAAGTTCCGATCCTGCGCGCCATCCAACGGGACGAGAAAAAGATCGCCCATTGGCGGAAGGAAGTGTGGCCCGAACTGCGGCAGCGTGCCCGCAAGGAACGCCGCACCTTGGTTTTTACCGACGAATCCGGCTTTTACCCGCTGCCGGGGTTGGTGCGAACCTACGGTCCACGCGGTGATACACCGGTGATCAAGGAGTGGCAAACGCACGACCATCTTTCGGTGATGGCTGCGGTGACGGCAACGGGCAAGTTGTGCACGTTGATCCGCGAAGAAGCGTTTACGGGGTTGCACTGCATCACGTTTTTGCGGCGACTGCTCCGTACGGTGTCGCGAAAGCTGTTGGTCATCTGGGATGGCTCGCCGATCCACCGACGACGAGCCGTAACGAATTTCATCGAGGAAGTCGGCGAATCGAGGTTGGTCGTTGAGTTTCTGCCGGGCTATGCGCCGGAACTCAATCCGGTGGAATGGCTGTGGAGCCAACTGAAAGACGTGGAGCTTTGCCACAAGCCATGTATGGACCTGGAGGAGTTGCATGAAAAGCTCCACGTAGCAATTGCCCGGATTCGCCAACATCCGGAGCTGATTTTTTCGTTCTTCGCTGGAGCGAAGCTCAGCCTCGAAGAACTTTAATTTTGAGCGCACTTGTCAGTAATTTGGTTCCAGCCATGGCCTTTACAACTTCAATGCGGACAGTATGAAATTGGTTTTTAAGCGCCTTGGTCAAGACGGGTACCGCCCCTTCCGAATCGATGCGCACGAGGGCCAGCGGGATAGTGCCGCTAATATGTGGAGGTGTCTGTGGATCGAGCAAATCCTGGGCGATGGCAGGAAACGCTTCCTTGGCGACTGTTCCGAGTTTGCCCAGGTAGTCCACGATTTTCGTGGTGGAAAAATATGGATTTTTCTTGTCGTTGAGCAAGGTCAAAAGGTGTTTTACGTATTCACTGTTCTTGGGATCTCTCTGGGCCAAGTTAAAGGCTGCCATTGCCTGGACGTTAGGATGAATGTCTTTTAAGCCATCGTGCAGGGCTTGGACTGCAAACTCACTTTCAGGATGGATGCGCAACAGCGCCGCGATAAGGTCAAGACGGAATTGGCCATCGTCGAGAGCGACTGGGGGAGGTTTCTGGGATTTCAAGACCTTGCTCAACGTTGCCACCGCGTCTTTATGGCCTATGGCGCCTACGGCGTGAACCGCATAAGCTCGGATCGTGCGAGTTGCTTTTTCGTCCACGAGGATATCTAACAACCTGGGAACGGCTTCCTTGGCATCTGGGCCGATCATCTTTAAGGCTTCCACGGCCTCCGGATGCGGCAGGCTCTTTAACAAGGCGGGTATAGCTTCTTTGCCAAAACTTGCCAGTCCTCTGGCGGCAAAAACATTGATGGGTCTTCCGATAAAAAGTCCTTCGCGAAGAGCGGGGATAGCCTCTTTTACCTTAGGGCTCATTCTTGTTAACGCCAAGACAGCGGCGGATTGGACATTCGGTGAATGGTCGCGGAGAGCAAAGCGAAAAACGGGAACCGCTGACGCGGCTTTGGGCCCCAGTTCCGCAAGGGCGCGACAGGCTCGTTCCCGGTTATCTGGATCCCCCATTTCCAGATTTAACACCAATTGCCCAACGCGGTCGCCTTGTGGATCCGGCTCTTTGAATTGTGCGGTTTGCTTCTCCAACGATCCGGCCAAGGAGTCGGTAATTATCGCCACTGGAATAACCCGACGTATTTTCGGACCTATTCCACTGCTCGCTAAAAGACCGATGAACTCTCCCTCCTTGTTAAAGACCGGTCCCCCGAAACTCCCGGGGTCCGAATCGAATTCCATTTCGAGATGTGCCAGTTTCCCTCCCCGGCGATACAGGAAGAATTTGGATAAAGAGTAAGCTCCACCGGGTGATCGGTTTTGCCTGGGATAAGATGATCGTTGGTAATCCAAACTCCCTCAGCGTTAAAGCATATCGCGCTTCCACGGGGCTGAACGATCAACGCGGTGGCCAGTTTGGCCTCTACCCTTTTGACGTTTTTTTTGTCATCCTCGTTTTTTTTGTCGCCGTCATGGGCTCGAGTCATAAGGAGGATCAGCACGACCGCGCCGCCACAAAGGAGAAGGGCGCCAGTCAAGAGGCCCAAAAGGAGGGTCTTGTTCTTTTCCTTTCTCCTTCCCAACCGGTCTTCGTCTTTGTCGCTGTCATTGTTCCTGGGCCGGCGGAAAATTTTGCTATGACGCGACGATTCGTCTACTGCATTGTCGTTGTCGTTGGCTTTTTTCTTGAGGCGCAGCTGGTCCTCGTTTTCCACGGTCGCCGGGTGTGCCGCGCGCTTGGGGTTGGGCCCGGTGGCTACCGCCTCCTCCTTCCCCTTCGGGGCGGCCAGGACCTTGCCGCACTTTGGGCACTTGACCTTCCGGCCCGCAAGCTCGTCCCTGACTTGCAGCTTGTTATCACAGGAATTGCAGGAAAATTGGATTGCCATGGAACACCTATGGGGTTTTTAGCAGGCGATATTATCGGCAGCTGGCCAACCTTAGTTTTGGTAACTCTATTCTTCCTCTTCCACCAGAAACGCCGGAACCGCTTTTTCCACAAGCTCGCGCGGCACGTCCTTGCCGGTGATTTTCCGCGCCTGCAGCTCGATCAGGTCCAGGGCCAGGTCTTTCGGCTCGACCACGAAACAGTTGCGGTCGGCGGCGCCTTGCAAGAGCGGCGTGCGCCGCAGGCCGGCCGTCAGGTCCATCACGGTCATGCCACTTTTGAGATAGCCGGGATGCACCCCGGCGGCGCCGCGGCCCATGCCCTCATCCTTTTCCTCATCACAAATGATAAGAACGTCGTGGCTGGTGCTGTACAGGGCTTCGAACTGGACGAAGCGGCAGCCGAGCTCCTGGGCCATTTGCTGGCCGGCTTTGCGCTGGTGGCTGCACAGGATGAGGTTGCCGCCCAGCCGCTGGATTTCCCGCCCCAGGGCCTGGCCCGGCCCGGTTAGGCCCACCATCATCACCATGCGGTCCTTGATGGGGTTCTCGACACGCGCTTTTTTCTTGAGCGTGCGGGTCAATCCCTGGACCAGGGCCAGGCTGCCCAGGTTGTAAGCCTTCCAGCCGGCATCCTTGTGGACGAGCAGGTCGGCCGACTGGGTTTGCTCGGCGGTGGGGTGCAACTCCGTGACGATTTCGAGGATCTCACGTTGATGGGCGGCATCGATGACCACGCCCGCCAGCTTGACCGCCTCCATGACTTTGCGGAAGAGGCGGACATTGCCGACGCCGAGGGGCAGGCAGCGGGCGGGCAACTCGTGGTGGGCAAACACGGCGTTGAGGGCGGCCACGGCGGCCACCTCGCGGTCGCCAAAGCCGGTGACGCCGATGAACCGCGTGCCCTTGCCGATAGCGCCGTAATGGTAGACCTGGTGCAAGTCGTTTACGGTGGCCTGGCCGGGGTAGGCCTCCATGCCGCGTTCCAGGGCGGCGTAGGTCCAAGGAGCGCCGATCTTCTTGCCAAGCAGGGCAAGCATGATGCCCGGTTTGCCCAAGCCGACAACGACGGTGGGCACCTTGGGTTTGGCCAGGATTTGCACCAGCGGCCAGGCTTCCTCCGGCGTGCGCGCCAGGGTCGTCAGCTTGATGACGTCGGGGCTTTTGCTCTGGGCCTCCGCATAGATGTCGGCGATGTCGGCCGGCGTTTCCTGCAAGTTCGTGTAGCTGATGACTCGCTGGCTGGGCGGAAAACGGCGAATCTGGTCGGCGGCATCCAGCTCGATCTCAACGTAATCGGCCTTGCTGATGATGCACTGGCGAAGGATGGCCAGGCGCTCGTCCTCGCTGCCGTCCCATTCCCCCCCGTCCTGGGTTCGCCGGCAGCACATGATGACGGGCTTGGGTTTGTGGGCCAAGAGTTCGCCTAGCTCCGGCGCCTTGCCGAAGCGGTCGAGGCGGATTTCCAGCAAATCGCACTGGCGGGCGGCGTTGAGCATGTCCACCAGCGCCAGCCGCCGGGATTCTTGATTGATGGAAATACAGATCATGACGCCGCTCCCCAAAGGACGGTTTCGCGCACGCTTCATCCGGAAAGAACCCAATCCTTGCGGGGGTCAAGCGTGCGTGAAACAGAAGCCGATTGATCCGTTGAGTTTGGCATAGATGAGGAAGCCGGACAATAAAAAAAGGCCGGCCCGGCAGGCGAAAAGGAGCAAAAGAGCAAATGACCATCCCCTCTCCGCTCTCAACCCCTAGAATAGTCGGCAAGGAAATCACCCTTTCGAGGCGGAGTGGATTACGCCATGCAATTGACGGTTCGGGATGTCGCCAAAGCCTTACAGGTCAACGAAAGCGTTGTCTATCGCTGGATCAGCGAGCAGCAGTTGCCGGCCGAGCTGGTCAACGGGCAGTATTATTTCAACCGCGCCGAAATCCTTGAATGGGCCACGGTTCGCAAGATGCCCCTGTCGCCCGCTTTTTTCCAGACAACCAATGGCCACGGTCCGCCCAGCCTGGAACTGGCCCTTCGGGCGGGCGGCATCCATTACGGGCTTTCGGGAACGGACAAGGAAACCGTCTTGCGGGCGATGGTCCAGTTCATGCCGCTGCCGAAAAGCCTGGATCGGGATTTCCTTCTGCAAGTGCTTTTGAACCGGGAAGCGCTGGGCTCGACCGGCATCGGCGACGGGTTGGCGATACCACATCCGCGCTATCCGGTGGTCCTGCCGGTGCCGCACCCGTTCATCACACTGTGTTTTCTGGCCCAGCCGATTGCCTATTCGACGACGGCGGCGCCGCCGGTGCATACGTTGTTCGCCCTGGTCTGCCCGACGGTGCGGCAACATCTGGGGATGCTGGCCCGCCTGGCGGCGGCCCTGCGCGCGCCGGCCTTTCGCGACGTGATTCGGCGGCAAAGCCCCGCCGAGGACATTCTGGCCCAGGCTCGAAACCTGGAAGAGGCACGCTCCTCACCGCTTACCCCGGAAGGAAGTTGATGGCAATTGGTAATTGGCAATTGGTAATTGGCAATTGGCAATGTTCATTCAAGGAGAAATTGCCAATTGCCAATTTAATTCGGGGGGAGACGGATCTGGCCATGGAGATCAAGGAATGACCTGGCTGCTTTCGGCCCTGGGGATTCTGGTCGGCAGCGGCGTTCTGGCCCTGACCGCCGCCCGCCAGCCCCGGCTCAGTTCCTTTCTCGGGGTGGTCGGAAGTTGTGTCGCCAGCGTCCTGGGTCTTATCCCCGCCATCCATGTGCTTGCTGGAGGCGAAGTCGAAGCTCTTTCCTGGCCCTGGCATGTTCCCTACGGCTCCTTTTCCATTGCCCTCGATGCGTTGTCGGCTTTTTTCCTAGTGCCGATTCTGCTGCTGACTGCCTTGGCCGCGGTGTACGGCGCTTCCTACTTGCGATCGTATGAAGGGCGCAAGAGCCTCGGGGCGGCCTGGTTTTTCTACAACCTGCTCACCGCCGGTATGATGCTGGTCGTCCTGGCCCGCAATGGCATGCTGTTTTTGCTGGCCTGGGAAATCATGTCCCTGGCGTCGTTTTTTCTGGTGACGTTCGAGGATGAAAAAGCGGAAGTCCGGTCGGCGGGGTGGACCTATCTGGTAGCGACGCATCTGGGCACGGCCTTTTTGCTGGCCTTGTTTGTGATTCTCGGCCAGCACAGCGGCGGTTCGCTGGATTTTGCCAAATTCCCCGGGGGCGCCGCCTTACCGGTGGGTGTGGCCAACGTGCTGTTTGTGCTGGCCCTGGTCGGGTTCGGCACCAAAGCCGGCTTTCTGCCCCTGCACGTGTGGCTGCCCGAAGCGCATCCCGTGGCTCCCAGCCACGTGTCGGCCGTCATGTCCGGCGTCATGATCAAGATGGGAATTTACGGCCTGGTCCGCACGTTGACCTACCTCGGCCCGCCGCCGGTGTGGTGGGCGTGGACGCTGCTGGCCATCGGCCTGACCTCCGGAATCCTGGGCATTCTCCTGGCCCAGGCCCAGCGCGATCTCAAACGCATGTTGGCCTACAGCAGTGTCGAAAACATCGGCATCATTGCCCTGGGCCTGGGCACCGGCCTGTTGGGCCTGAGCACCGGCAAGCCTGCCCTGATGATTCTGGGCTTCGCCGGCGCCCTGTTGCACGTGGTCAATCACGCCCTGTATAAGGGCCTCTTGTTTCTGGGAGCCGGCGCCGTGTTGCACGCCAGCAACACGGCCGACATGAATCGCCTCGGCGGCCTCTGCAAACGCATGCCCTGGATCGGCCTGGCGTTCCTGATCGGCTGCGTGGCCATCTGCGGACTGCCGCCCGGCAATGGTTTTCTCAGCAAGTTCCTGATTTACCTGGCCGCGTTTCAAGAGGAAACCGGCGGCAGTATCGGCCTGGCCGTGGCGGGTCTGGCGGTCATTGCCGGCCTGGCCCTGATCAGCGGCCTGGCGGTGGCCGGCTTTACCAAAGCCTTCGGCATCGTGTTTCTTGGTGAGCCACGCAGTGACGCCGCTCGGCACGCGCACGCCCCCGATCGCTTTCTGACGGCCCCGGTCGTGGCGCTGGCGGCCGGATGTTTGCTGATCAGTGGGAGTGGTCCCTGGCTGCTGCCGATCCTGGCCCGCGTGGTTGGGGGGGCGCTTTCCCTGCCTCCGGCCGAGGCGCGGCTTTTGCTGGAGGATGAGGCCAGTGCGTTGCCCGCGGTGGTTTACGTGAGCGGTATTTTCCTGGTGCTGGTCGCCGGCCTGGCCTGGCTGCGATCCCGGTTGCTGCAAGATCGCCCGGTCACCGTCGCGGAAACCTGGGGATGCGGCTATGCTCAACCGACCGCGCGAATGCAATACACCGCCGCGTCGTTCGGCCAGCCGGTCGTGGATCTTTTTCAACCGGTGATTCAGTCACGCACCGAGGAGCCGCGGGTAACCGAGTATTTTCCCCGGCAGGCGGCGCTGGCCACGGAAGCGCCCGAGCCGTGGCGCGAACGGCTCTATCGCCCGGTGTTTCACGGCATCGGCTGGGCCTTGGGAAAACTCCGCTGGCTACAGCACGGCCGCGTGCAGTTGTATGTCCTGTACATCGCCCTGACGATGGTGCTGTTGTTAATGTGGTATCTGGGATAATGCCGTCAGGCTTGGTCTTCCCGGAGCCATGGCCTTGCGGAATGGTTCATCGACTTGCAGGTCCCCGCGCAAACAACGCGCCCACCGGCTGGCCGCGGCCATCCTCGGTGACGTAGAACGGCCGCCGTTCGATGTCGAAGGCCGTCCGGGGAGAAATGCCCATGGCGGTGAGAATGCTGGCGTGCACCTCAGTTGAAATCGAGAAGATCAATATTGGTCTGTATCCAGTAATCAGCGCGGATCGCAGATTCGTCTGGCTTACCTTGGGAGCCCAGCCGACCAGCGAAGGGAAAGAAAAAAATGCCGACCAGGGTTGTCCGCCAGTCCAACTGAACAAGGCCCTTTCCGTTCCGGACGGCCATACCCTGCTTTTGTGCGGCTGGGAAAAAACAGCATGGAAGATGTGGCGCGCGCTCGTCAGTCAAGTTTCTTCTCTGGCCAATTATCTTGATTTGGCCGGTTACGGTTTGCCAATGGAAAACGTCGTTGTTCTGATTCGCCCCCGAGTGATTGTCAACGAATAGTCAATTCAAGTTTAGTTTAGTCTGGCACCGCCATTCGCCAATGGTATATGCCGGCAAAGTGGCGGGCGGCATCCAGCGTGAGAATTTGCGCATGGCTGGCATCACCTGACTATCCCTCATTTTCCAGCAAACAGCGCCGCCACCGGCTGCCCACGGCCGTCTTCGGTGACGTAGAACGGACGAAGGCGATGAATGAAGGGTCGGCTGTGGAGAGTGTTAGCCTATTCCGCACGGGCAAACCTCACCTTCCGATCGCCTGTTACTTGCCACCTTTCATCGGTTCGCGGAAAAACCGGAGCTGGTCGCGCCAGTGGTTGTAGCGCTGCTGGCGTTCGGGGTCGGCGGTGTCCACATCCGAGCGGCGCACAACAAGATGGTTATCCGGGTCGAGGATGAGCATTTCGTAGGCGGCAACCTCTCGAAAACCTACGCGGCTGCTTTTCGTCCCTCCTTCGAAATCGACAAGCACCGGCGGATACTGGTGGACCCGGAAATACATGGGGATGCCGACCGAGACAAAGTTAATATTTTTTTTCTTATCTTCCCGTATCTCTCCCGTCAGGACGAAGCGTCCCTCCCGGTAATCCCAATAGGGGATTTCGATGTGAACCAGGGCGGGGTCGTCCTTGAACCGGTTGAACTCGCCGCGGCGACCGATTACCTCGCCACGGCGGACCAGCAAGCGTTCGGCAACCACCCAGTCGGCGACCTGGTAGGGATCCTGCACCGCGGTGCCGCCGCCCATGGATAGGTCAATCCAGCGGTGTATTTGCACCGCCACGCGCTCCGGATCGATGGGCTTGACGTCATTTCCTTTCGGCGCCTTGGAAACGAGGGGCTGCTGGTCCACGGCATAATAGAAGTATTCGGGCGGGAGAGTGACGGCGGGGGTGTAGGTGAGGCTGCCGGGATCGAGGAGCTTTCTTTTGGACCATTCTCCAAAGTTTTCCTTGGGCCTGCCGTGGAAGGGATTGGCCAGCCAAACGCGCAGGGAATAGCCGTAGGAATAGCCGGGCCGGGCTTCGGGGGGCAGCACGTCGATGAAGCGAATCAACTTGTTGTTGCTTGGCTGTTCCTCCGGGAGGGCTTTTTTGGAGGGAGGAGATAACTTTTTGTCCTCTCTCATGGCAGCCAAGGCACCCTCGGGGTCCAGGGGGTAATACTCGCCTTTGAACTTTTCCACAATTGGCATCGCTTCCTGATTCAAAGCGTCCCAGGCTAATCGGACTGGGAGGGTCTTTATTAGTTCCTGGTTCGGTTGACCTTTCTTCAAGAAATCCAAACCTTTGGGACCGAAGTCACCAAACGGATTGAACGGCTTTTCTTCGACCGGCAACGGTTTGAGCTTCATTCCTTTTCCTCTGACTTTCAGTTCCGGGTAGCGGCCGGTCAACAGGACCGGCAGCGGCGTGACCAGACCACGTTCCAGCAAATTCCCCAGATGGCGCGTTTGCTGGGTCTCCCACACCGTTTCCCGGAAAAAAATATCCAGGTATGTTGGGATTTTCACCGTCTCCTTGTCCTTGACCTTTGCCTTGGCCTTGGGCGGATTGTACTTGTCTCGCAAGAACTGATAGATTTTCGTTTCCGTCGGGTGGGCGTCGCCCGGTTTCCATTCCAAGCGGGTAACGTCCAGGCCGACGACGTGGGGCAGAAGGTGGTCTCCAGTCCTTTTTTTCACGAGGTCCTTAACGCCGGCAAAACCCAGAACCTGCGCAAATTCCTGCAACTGCCGGTCAAAGTCGTACACCGCATGGACGACGATCAGGCGGCGCGGCTTGAGCATTTCGGCCAGGCGCACTTTGACTTTTTCGCCCCCGCCTTCGCCAATCTGTAAGGTCAGAACTTTGGCCTCGCTGAAATGGACTTCATAGGACTTGACCCCGGCGGCAAGGTAATCCACCTGGATTTGCCGATTCCCGGCCAGGACGGAAATCCCCCAAGGAAACGTGGTGCGGATGGCCTTGGCGGGGTCCACCTCCGTTTGGGCCACCGGTAACACTTGGGGCAGACGGTTCAACCTGACTTTATCGGGAAGGGGAAGCCATGGTGCGGAGGAAATGGACAGCGGCTTTTCCTGGAGAGAAGCGGGAGCGGGTTCTTTTTCCAAAAATTCGTCCCAAATGAACAGGAGGATAAATTCGGTCCTTGGGGCCAATTCCACCTTGGGTTGAGGACCATCAGGTGGCTTCCCCGAGTGGTCGGGAGGTTTGAGTGGGCCGGGTTTTATGGGCTTTTTTACGGGTACTAAGTTAGGCAAGGAACTCGACCCGATATATTTGAATTGCCCGGGTTGCGGATTGCGGACCCGTTCGGCCGCCTCCCAGCCGCGGTACATCAGGAAATAGCCGACTCGGCTGGTAATGCGTTCCCGAATTCTGGCCTGTTCCTCGCGAGGCAGGTCGCGCAGGATGCGGTCGGCGCCTTGCGGCCGGAGGTTTTCCAGCAGAGCTAGCTCCAGGAACCGGCCGCCGTCCTGATTATAGGTGTAGCCGCGGATTTCCATTACCCAACCGCTTTGCGGAAGCTGCGGGGAATCCTCCCGGACCGCCTGCTGCTCGTGCGCTTCCAAACCGTGGAGCTTTTTATGGTCCAGGTTCTTGAAATAGGCCGGCAGGTCTCGGGAATACAAATTGCAAACTCCTTCGATGTTGACGTGAATCAGATTTCTCTTGATAAATTCTTCATCTCTTGCTTTTGGCTTGGGCTCCAACCCGGGCCTGTTGAGGTGCTTTTGCCGCCAAAGATCGTACGCTTGTCGGCCATCCTGCGTGAGGTACTTTTTCTTTGCCAGGGCGCTTAGGTTGGACCCGTCCTGCTGGGGTAAGGCCAGTTGGATATAGCGAAACAGAAGGTGCCAGTTGTCGCCAGGGGTTTTTGGCGTTGCCTTCGGTTCCTGGCTGCCACGAACCAGACCCGGAAGCAAGAAAAGGCCGACCAGGAGGAAAGAGCCGGCGGCCCGATGCCGCGGCAAGGACTGGAGAAAGGGAAACCGCTTCATTTTTTCCCCTTAGCGTGAAGTTACCAGGATCATTCCAAGTTCCCTCTTTTTGTATATACCTGATGCTCAGGCGGGCCGCCAGTTGTTGGAAAAGTGAACCGGATAAGCTGCCCCGACCTTAGGTTTGACGGATCGGGTTAGCGTTGTTGCTGACGTGAGCTTGAGGCCGAAAAAACAACCGTAGGGAGTTTGTGATGCCTCGAATCAGGAAAAAAGCGAACCTGCAAGCACAGATTGACCGGGTCGTCAGGCGCATCGTGAAGAAATTCGACCCGGAACAAATCATCCTGTTCGGCTCGCAGGCGCGCGGCGACGCCGGCCCGGACAGCGATATCGATCTGCTCGTGGTCATGCCGGTGGAGGGGTCGGTCCGCGACAAAGGATTGGAAATAAGCCTGGCGCTTCCCGATTTGCCCATTCCCGTGGACGTGGTCGTCACCACGCCAGAGGAATTCGCCTGGCGAAAGGATTTTGTCGGCACGATCGAATGGCCGGCGGCGCGGGAAGGTAAGGTGCTTTATGCCCGCCCCTGATCCCTTCATCACTCTGCTTCGCGAGTGGCTCGCCAAGGCGGACAATGATTTGAAGAACGCGGCGCACACCCTCAGATTAGGTCCGGACTGTCCGACCGATACCGTTTGCTTCCACTGCCAGCA